>JBCBDH010000194.1:0-9730 GCA_038529855.1 Bacteroidota bacterium
AAAAGCTAGACAGAGCTGCTCCAAAGGGTTTTTGGGGCAGCTTTGTCTAGCTTTTTTCTATTTTAATCTTGTAATTGAGAGTGTGTTTTAGTCTCCAAGAGAACGCAAGGTCCCACTAATGATCCTCAACGTCCACAATGTGGATATCTGTATGGCCAGCGACCACAGGAGTCTCTTGAGTGCAGCCCCCTCTGATTCGAAGTTTTTGGCTGTTCTCGATAATCTTTACATTGTTCGTCTTTAGAATGCTTTTCGATCGATTCAATTTTCTCATAGCACACCAGTTTTTAAGTGATAAAAATTTGATTGAATTTATACAAGCACGGCAGGATCAGGCGACCTGGTTCAAGGGTCACCAAACAAATTGCTTCGTGCATTAGATGCTACAAGACCATGCACGGGTTAAGTGTATGAGACAGTAGTCATCCTTAATTTTTTTCTGTTTTCTTTAAGTGAGGGGAGATACCTTTGGGATTATACAATAGCCTTGGTACGAAAAAGCCTAAAGGGGGAAAGTACTAATGATATTTTCCTCTACCTACAAAGAGAGAACCACTCACTGGTGGTCATTATTCGGTAAAAGATGATGAGAGGTAGTTGTTTAACTATGCGAAAAACTGCAATCTTAATGCCAAAAAGCACTTAATCGGCAAGAATGTTAACAATTCGTGGTTCTTATTTTCCCAAGCATGCTAATTAATTCATCAAAAAGCAAAGACTGCATTTAAGAAATTGATAATAGCTGGTCCAAGATTTTATAAAAATCAATGGACCGGCTATCCTGAGTCTCCCCAAATAGGGTTCGACTAAAACAATTCTGCAGGAACCACCCACAACCTGGTCTCCTGACTGTTACGCAAGACTTTTAATGGAATCCGACGACCGATACTCGAAGCATCCAATAGTCGATGCAAATCATCAATCGAACTAACCACTTGATCGTCAAAAGCAATAATGACATCTCCTCTGGTCAATTCTGAATTATAGGCTGGCCCATCTGGTTCTATGCTTTGCACTTGCACCCCTGAACGCGTAGACAATTGATAGCGATTGACAAAGCGATTATTAAATCGCAAATGCTGGCCAGCAATTCCAATATAGCCCCTGCGAACCTTGCCTTCCATAATCAATTTACCCACCACATATTCTGCTAGATTCGCGGTTACAGCAAAACAAATCCCTTGAGCTGGTAAAATCACTGCTGTATTTACCCCAATCACTTCTCCACGAGAGTTCACCAATGGCCCGCCCGAATTTCCTGGATTAAGTGCAGCGTCCGTCTGAATGACATCATCAATTAATCGACCACTATCTGAGCGGAGGGTTCTTCCCAAGGCGCTCACCACTCCTGCCGTCAAACTGTATTGAAAGCCATATGGATTTCCGATCGCAATGGCAATCTGCCCAACTTGCAAATCATCAGAATTACCAAATCGAATGGCCGACAGACTTTCCGCATTAATTTGCACGACAGCGATATCTGTTGCTGGATCATCTCCAATGAGATTGGCTGTGTATTGACGACCGTCTTGTAGAACAACTTCTATTTTTTTAGCTCGATGCACTACATGGCTATTCGTTACGATATAGCCGTCTGAGGAGATGAGAAAGCCCGATCCCCCACTATAGGGATTAGCTCTTCGTCGTCTTCTTTGGGTCCCCGTGTTTTTACTTACTTTAATTTGAACGACCGCATCACTCACCGCTTTAGCTACGCTGATCACTGTATTCGAATAGGCATCTAGTAATTCACCATCATCCGGGCTCATCTGGTGGCTCTGGTCTTTTCCGTCGGCATCATGCACAACAAAATTTAACATAATCACATGGTTTAGAAAGGTAAAATAAATACTTCGCCCCTCGTCTTTTGACAGCGAGGAACAATCAACAATAGGGAGGTCTTAAATCGCTCCAAGAGAATCTAACGATTGATGGATTTAGGTGTAAACAGCCTGCCGCGATAAGCATACCAATCCAATAAAGCCTGCCAAAACTTCGCATTATCCCCTATTCTGGCAGTTGCGCCACTAGCAGAATGTCACCTTTCAACTTTCCGTAGAATCAGGGTGTTATGCCTATACATTCATGAAGTTATCTGGGGCGGCGTCTCCAGAAGATCACAAGCAGCGCCGCTGAAGCGCTATATTTCACTTCACCTTGGGGCAAGCCCCAAGCAATTCTTTAGACCAAATAAAGGAGATTATCATGGCCAATTTAAAGCCAGTTCAACAGATCATTCAGGCCAAAGCCCTTATGATGGGACATACGGCAGTTAAGCAACCTTTGCCTACCAATGGCTTGGATATAATAAGCCCATTTTTACTATTGCATCACTTTGGGCCCACGAAGGTCTTACCTGGCCAAGATCCGCTAGATGTCGCACCGCATCCACATCGAGGTTTTGAGCCCATCACTTTTTTGTATCAGGGAGGTATTACGCATAAGGATTCGAGAGGTAACATAGGAGACTTGGTAGGTGGCGATGTACAATGGATGACCTCGGGCATGGGAATTGTACACAGCGAACGAGCCAGTAGAACTTTTCTGGAAGAAGGCGGCGTAATGGAAGGCATTCAGCTTTGGGTAAATCTGCCTAGTGAAAAGAAGATGATGCAGCCGCGTTATCAAGACATTAAATCAGCGGATATTCCCAGTATTAGCGAGGGGGAAGGGAAGGTACAGATTCGCGTAGTGGCTGGGGAATACAAGGGGCAGCGCGGTCCAGCGGATACCCAAACGCCTATTATAGCCCTTCAGATAGAGATGAAGGCAGGAGGCCAAACGAACATTCAGCTACCCAAGCACTTTAATGCTTTTGCTTACTTACTCAGTGGCGAGGTTATCGCTAATCAAACGGAAACAGCTCGATCTGAGCAGATGATTCAATTTGATCCCTTGGGTACTGCTATCCATCTTTCCGCCCAATCAGATAGCCGCATTTTATTAATGGCAGGACAAGCTATCGACGAACCACTGGCCCAATATGGTCCCTTTGTCATGAATACGCAAACGGAAATTTTGGAAGCCATGCGCGACTACCAAATGGGAAAAATGGGTATGTTGTAAGCAAAAAATAATGCTTTACCCCTATTTGGATTTATCAGAAGAAGTTCAGCAGGCCCTTGAGCAAGGGCAGGCCGTGGTGGCACTGGAATCCACCATAATTGCACACGGTATGCCCTTTCCTCAAAATCTGGAAACGGCGCTGGCTCTTGAGGCCATCATCCGAAAGGAGGGGGCTATTCCTGCAACCATTGCCATTCAGAACGGCCGACTGAAAGCGGGGATGTCTGCTGCCGCTATTGAGCAATTGGCTCGTAAAGGGGAGGCTGTGACCAAGGTGAGTCGCCGCGATTTGCCATTTGTTATCGCTCAGAAGCTGGATGGAGCTACAACTGTAGCGGCGACCATGATCATTGCTCAAATGGCGGGTATTCGAATCTTTGCAACAGGAGGAATTGGGGGTGTCCATAGAGGAGCCACAGAGAGTATGGATATTTCTGCTGATCTTCAGGAACTAGCCCGTACCAATGTCGCTGTTGTTTGTGCTGGTGCAAAGTCCGTATTAGATTTGGGATTAACCTTGGAATATTTGGAGACCCACGGCGTTCCAGTCGTGGGTTTTCAAACCCTTGAACTTCCCGCCTTTTACACTCGTCAAAGTGGTCATCCTCTCAATTACTCCGTAAGCAATGTAGAAGAATTGGCACTGGTCTTAAAAGCCAAATGGGATATGCAGCTCCAAGGTGGAATGGTGATCGCTAACCCTATAGCAGAAGATAAGCAAATGCCCAAGGTCATTATTAATCAAGCCATAGAAGCTGCGCTGGCCGAAGCGGAAAGAAAGCATATCAGTGGCAAAGACATTACTCCTTTTTTATTGGCTAAAATAGAGCGCCTAACAGGTGGCGACAGCCTACAATCCAATATCCAATTGGTGTATAGCAATGCCAGATTAGCCGCACAATTGGCCAGGGCGTATCATTCCCTGTGATGGAAGGTAGCTGGGAAGAAACTACACCCTTAGCTAGATTGACCTAGTCCCACAACTCCAATCATGGACTTTCAAATTACTTTATATCGCAATTTGAGTGTCCTTAACTCATCTTTATAAACAGTGCTACTATTTACTCACTTGTTTTTGAAGGAGCGATATTGGGAATAGGCAATCAAAACAAATATCGAAAGAAAAAGAATAGGCGTAAGCTGTTTGATCAAATACAGTTGATCGCTCTTGACCATTGACCAGCTAATTAGTACAAATAAAGTGATCAGAATCAGTCGAAGCGTTCGCGTCATTTGGGTAGATATGGTATATTGGACCCGAGCGTTCTTATCTGTGATGGGCACCAAATAATTGAAATTATGCGGTCGCTTATTCATCCATCCCAATCCTCCATAAATGGCTAAGCCAAGTGCTGGCCACAGCCAAATCATTTGTTTGGAGCCATAGCCATCCACCTCTCCAAAGAGATTAAAATGGATAGGGATTAAATCTGGTAGTCGATCATAGAAATAAAGGGGAATGGCGATTAATGCGGTGAGCATAATGCCCGTCAATATTTCAATCAATCGATCAGATAAGGTCCATTCTAGCGTCAGTTGAGGACGTCGTTTGGGTTTCATGCCTTTTAAATAGTTTGGACTTAAAGATAGTAGAAAAGCCAAGTCCAAGCAATAAAAGAAGCATGGGAGCTTTCTCCCACGCTATCCGAAAACAAAAACAAGATGTACCAGAGCAATAATCAAGCACGGTGGGCCTTTACCTTTTTTCTCCCGCAGTGCTTAAGCCCTTTGTAAGTAGGGCAGGGAAATGCTCAAACTGTATTGGGTATCTTGGTGAGTCGAACAAATTCATTGACAACCACTTGCGACATATATCGAGTAATGCCTTCTTTATCTTCATAAGTATTGTGGGTCAATTTGCCTTGCACCGCAATCTCGTGGCCTTTTCGCAACACCTTTTCCATGATCTCTGCCGTTTTATTCCAGGCCACTAAGCGGTGCCATTGGGTCTCTGTTACCTTTTCGCCTTTGCCATTTTTGTAAGTATAACTAGTGGCAATAGTCAAATTGGCCACCACTGCCCCACTATCTAATCTTCTGACTTCTGGATCTTTTCCCAAATGACCAATGAGTTGTACGCTGTTCTTTAGATTCATCATGATTTTTTTGATTTTGCGGTCTGTCGTGCTGTCCACTATTCAGGTGCCTACTTGCAGACCATGTTTAATAATTCTTTTCATCTGTGGTAAAGCTGATCGCTTATTGATGAATACAATGCAAAGTAAAGGGGAAAGTGGGCGAAGAATCGACAGATAAATGGCTAATGCCGTTTGCAGTCGTTTGTAAACGATTAAAAACGGATGTGAAACAAATGAGCAATCCTAACACATTGATAATCAATCACCTATAAGAATAGCCTTATGCAATAACTATTGATAACGAATGAATTAGGAATAATTTTTGAATTAATGTTTAAGGTCAGCAAACAGTTCATTCATCCAACTGTTCCCTTGTGGAAATGAAATAGGAGGTCACCACAGCCTGTCTTTTGTCTTGCGGATTACATAAATGCAAAAGACCTGGATTTGTCAGATCAGCAAAAGAAGCTGCTTGGTATCTTTATTATTTACGTTTTTGATTTTATACCATGTGAACATCCCAGCTATGATTCTACGCTTACTATTTAGTCTTGGCCTATTGACGATTGGAGGAGCGCTCTTTGCACAGTCCTTGTTTATCCCTCGCCAAATGAGCGATAGTCGAAGAGGAAAGGAGACCCAAGAGCAAATGGTCTTTTACGCCTATCCTTATACGAGTAATACAATTGATCTACGCGATTTCAAAAAAAGACATCCCAACTTAGAGGCGCCTGATCAGATCGAATTAGACTTAACGGATTTGAGCTCAGCCTTTAGAATGACCGCCTTGATTGGTTTGATCGATGGCGTAGCGCCTACAGGGGATGCCGTGGTTATTTGGCTGGCAGCTAATTACCGCAGCAATGAGGTCACCTTTTTTATTGACTATGATCTGGATCGAAAATTCAACCTGGCAGAAGATATTTTAATCCTACGTTCCAAAGACCCCGTGCAGGAATTGACCATCACCCCTGCCAATCCCAATATCCCTCAACAAAAGTTTTCGCTCAAAGTCCCTCCTAAAAGAAAGCGAAAGTCGAGTATTTCCAAACCCAATTATAAAATCCTTAGCCAGTTCGCTATTGGTGCTTTTGCAGGAGCAGGAATCAGCTCTTTAGAATATGAGTACGATAATTTGGAAAAGGGCTATCCCTCTTGGTATTCTATCAATTTCACAGAAAAAAATGTAGGGCTGAGCCTATCTTATAATACCTTTCCCCTTCGATTTGCCATTAGTGGAAACTATCAGAATATCTATTCTTACACCTCTTATCTAAATATCCAATTTGATAAACCTAAGGTCGTTTTCGATCCTACTACAGGCCGCCAAACTGTGATCGACAATGTCGAAGTCAACCGCAACTTTGACCGTCATCCCACCCATCGTTTTCAGTATGCAGCAACCATAGGTCTTCGTCTCCATACCCGTGTAGCAGAATTTCAACCCTTTTTCTCCGTGGGTCAAACCAGCTATTCCCCTGGCAACTATGTCGGCAACCGCTATGACGATGGGAATGACTACAGATTGCCCGCCAGCAATTTCTTCGAAACAGGCTTGCGATTTGAATTTGCGGTTGGTCCCTATCGAGCTTTGCATTTGGATTTGGCTTATCTGAGGAGCCAGTGGCGACCTGAAGGCTACTTTGAAGCCGTTCCTCATGAAAACCTAAAGATCAAATACCAAATGTGGCGACTCAGGATTGGCTATCGACTAGGCCTCTAAGCCTCTCAAGGATTATTTATCACTCAGGTTTTCGTCATTCATCAAGCGATCAATCGCTACTCTGAGCGCTTGCTCTCCATCTTCTTTCATAGGTCCTTCCGCTCTGTGATGGATGTAGCCCTCTTCGTCCAATACAAAAAGATAACAACTGGATTGATCTTCAATTGCTAGTCCCTTAAAAAAGGAGCTGCGATTGCCATAAAAAGTAGCCGTATTGTCGTGATACTGCTCTGGAATACCATCGCGCATCCAATTATCAATCTGCCAGCCAATTGGACTCCACCAACCGCTCATCATTGGCACTTCCATATAACTGATATCTGCCTGGGGCTCAAATTCCTTCAAGATCACCTCCGCCCAGGTATTGACCAGGAGCTGGGCTTGTTTTTCAAAAACCAGGATAAGTATATTCACTTTACGATTGACATCACGAGGCAGCTGAACTGACTGACGATCGAGGGTATTTGCATTGATATCGGGAAAGCGCTGTAGAGAGTCCTGCTGCGCCATAGCCGAAAAACTAATCAAACTAAAAAAAAGCAAAGCATATTTCATTATGGGATGTTTAGAATCTTAGGAATGGTTTTCAGTATAACTCCTTAATTGATAAGGCTAGCATACTTATGAGTAATCACCGTTTTTAGATCAGCGGTCAAAGAATAAATGCTTCTTCTCTGTTATGGTTGAGCAAAAGACTCAAATTTTGAATATTTTAACAGGGCATTTAGCACAAAAATATTGGTAGTGAACAAAGGCACTCAGCTGAAAATTAAATTCAGAGAGATTTATCTCCCCTTTTTAGGTGTAGCTCTGGGGGCTTTAGCCTCCTACAGCGGCTTTCGCTGGCTGTTTGATATTTACTGGGGCCCTCTACCGCTAAAAACGGACTTGCTCAATTTTTGGCTACCTATGCTTTTTGCCCTTGCTTTAGTACTTTTTTGGCTCAGGCGAAGAAGCTACTTGTTGCAGATCAGAACCAGCAATCAAAATGGACCTTTCCTACTACAAATAGCGATGCTTATCACTACGATTACGCCATTAGTAGTGATGCAGAATTATCTGGACAAAGGGCTTTATTCCCTTATTCCTATTAGAAAAGCGATAGAGGTGCAGGAGCATCCAAGAGAAAAATACTTTGACCTCAGCAGTTTTCAGTTGGATAAAAGCCAAACTCAATCTTATGCTCGCGCCAAACAGTCTGGAAGATACCATCAGGATACTGATTACTATCTCTATTTCGCTTGCCCATTTGAAGCGGGGGATAAGAAGGTTTGGTTGGGCAAAAGGTATACAAAATCCATTAGCACCTCTCTGAGCGATGACGAAAAGGGAGCTATTTACCAATCCTTTTACCAGCAATCAGCCAGCGATTTTGAAGCCAATGACTTTTACAGCAGTACGGCCTATTTTGAAAGTACTGCTTATTCCAGTGATCAAGAGGCTTTCCTAAAAGCGATTCGCAAAGCGCCTTCCATCCAATCCATCCGCCCTATTGTTATCCTCCAAGCAGTTGATCGCCCATTTGATCAAAGATTGGGGACTACCCTATTTTGGCTTTGGGCCGCTCCCACCTTTGGCTACAGCTTTATCGCCCTACTCGTCCTTTTATTTCCGCTAGATCAATCAGAATACAAAAGATTCAAAGCGGGAAAGAACCTCAAAGATGATGACTTTGAATCAGTCTATACCTATCTTCATCCCTTTGGGACACATGGCTTCTTGGCCAGCTTGCTCCTCGCCAATGGCCTAATTTTCCTCATCATGCTCCTTTCTGGCGTAGATATTATGCATCCTTTGGGCGAAGACCTTTTGGCTTGGGGGGCCAATAGAAGAACGGAAGTACTCAAGGGCGAGATTTGGCGATTACTTACCGCTGTTTTTCTCCACAAGGGCATCTTTCATCTCTTTATGAACAGCATTGGCTTTATCCTGGCCGCTATGATGCTGGATGCCATCATGGATCAAAAACGCGTGTTTATCTACTACCTAATCTGTGGAATACTAGCTAGTCTGGCCAGCATCGCGTGGTACGAAAACACGATCAGTGTAGGTGCCTCTGGTGCCATTTTTGGTTTGTTTGGTCTCTCTCTTACTTACTTTCTGGAAAACAAGTATCCAGAGATGGATAGAGGCTTTATCTTAATCTTTTTAATTGCCTATGCGGGACTTAGTTTGGTAATTGGCTCTTTCTCTTCTGGAACGGATAATGCAGCGCATTTGGGGGGATTGTTGAGTGGGGTATTGATAGGTATCATAGACTTGAAGAGGAGTAAGAAATGACGTATATTCCATAGCGTCTGCAGGCCAATTGCTGTTCTTTGAACAAACGCTCAGTAATGGCTAGAACGCAAATACTTTAATGAACAACAATAAAACTATGAAAAAGAAATTAACTCCTCCGCTAACAACATTACTCCTACTCATCAACTTAATCAGCCTAAATGCTCAGTCAAGCATTTATTGGTGTGAAGACAATAGAATTGCTAGATCAGATATTGACGGCAATAATATCGAAGTGATTATTTCCGATGTAGAGCCAGCTGGAATAGCCTTAGACCCTGACACCAAAGAGCTGTTTTGGTCTGATAGAAAATCAGGTGGAATATTCAAATCCAGCCTTGAGGGAACGGATATTGAACAGGTCATTTCTTTCCAAAACAATCCTACAGATGTTGAACTGGATATTGTAAACAAAAAAATATATTGGGGTGGTGATACCCTTGGGTTCTTCCAACATCTTTTCTACAGATCAAACTATGATGGAACGGAATATGAAAAATTCAATATGGGAGATCTCTCCTTGGATCTTTATTTAAGGGCCAGTCAAAACCTTATCTATTCCATAGGGCTTACATTAAAAAAC
>JBCBDH010000195.1:0-9705 GCA_038529855.1 Bacteroidota bacterium
GAGAGCAATGAGAGTTCCCGCATCGCTGTAGTCGATGAATCTGGCATATTGGGAAAAGGACAGATTCCCTCTTTAAAAGATGGCAACACTCATTTTATCCGCTCCTCGGCCAGCCTAGAAGAATTAAAAAAACAAGTAGATGAAGGGGTATTCAATGCCATCCTGGTCATCCCACCCATCAAAAGACTACAAGCTGAGACCCATCGCATCTATTACTATGCCGATAAAAACCCCAATATTACCATTGAATCTGTCATCAAGCAGCGCATCAAAAAACGCATCCGCGACTATAAAATTCGAGAGATGCAGTTGGATAAAGAACAATTAGCAGCCTTGGATGTCTATATCGAGCTCGAACCAGAACCCATTTCTGAAGGGGCCGAAGACGCTAGCTCAATGACTGGGGCAGTAGGGGCTATTATTGGTACTTTTATGGGAATTATCATGTACATGACCGTTTTTATCTATGGCATGATGGTGATGCGCAGCGTCATGGAAGAAAAGATGAATCGCATCGTAGAAGTAATGATCTCTTCCGTAAGACCCTTTCAGCTGATGATGGGGAAGATCATTGGGGTAGGGGCAGTAGGACTCACCCAAGTAGGGATTTGGGCCATATTGATCCCCATTGTTTATTTGTTTGTGATTTTAGTTTTTGGATTGGATGTATCAGCGATGTCTTCGGGTACTGCTATGGCCGATGTATCTATGGAGCAGGAGGAGATGCAGCAGATGAGTTTGCAAATCCTATCTGAGATTCAGGCGCAAAAATGGGTATTGATCATTCCCTTGTTTATCTTCTATTTTTTGGGAGGTTATTTTCTCTATGCTTCGCTTTTTGCAGCCGTAGGTTCGGCGATGGGCGACGATTTAGGAGAAGGCCAGGCATTGACTATTCCGATTACGATTCCAGTGGTGATTGCTTTTTACATTATGATTGTGGCGGTTCAGGCACCTCATAGTAACCTAGCGATTTGGTCCTCTATCTTTCCCTTATTTTCTCCCATTGTCATGCCTGCTCGAATTGCCTTTGATCCAGCTCCCTGGCAGATTTTACTCTCGATAGCTGTACTGATTTTATCTTCTATCTTCTTTGTTTGGCTATCTGGTCGCATTTACCGCGTAGGTATATTGATGTACGGCAAAAAAGTAAGTTTAAGGGAATTGGGGAAATGGCTATTTTACCGAGACTAAGAGCTCCAATGCCTGGTACTCAAGCGTTTTCTAAACATCAAAAGTGATTTCAACTGTTGGTGTTGTTGCAAAAGCTTGACAAGTTAGGATATAACCATCCGCTACCTCATCGTCATCCAATGCATAACAAGCATCCATTCGGACAGAGCCCTGTAGTACTTTTGCCATACAGGTAGAACAAGCGCCTGCACTACAAGAGTAGGGAGGGTCTTTTTTCAAATCCAGCAGCGCATTCAAGATGGATTTATTGGAACTTACGGTCGTCTCGATTCGCTCTTTTTCTAAGGTAACAATGAGTTTCATTTCCCCATTGGCGCTAGCTGCGGCTGAAGTCTCTACTGCAGTGTCTGTTTCTTCTCCATTGGTTTTGGAGTAAAAGCGTTCGGTATGGATGGCGTCTGTGGCAATGCCCAAATTGAGTAGGGCTTGCTCCGTATTATCAATCATGTCATTGGGACCACAAATAAAGTAAATACCTTTCTTTCCCTGTATAGGGTGTTGATCCAAAAAATCGCGCACCCGATTGGTATCTATCCGTCCTACGGCACCCGTCCAGGTGACTTTAGCCTTTTTGAAAAAACCACTTAGACCGCCCTGCTTAACGCGTAGAGGTTGGCTCAAGGTATGAACGACGCTCAGTTGGCCTTTATAGCGCTGCTCTAGCTCTTCCAGTTGTTGTTTGAAAATGATCGTATTTTCATCGCGGTTGCCATAGAGCAAACAGACATTGCTAAGAGGTTCTTTTTCCAGAATGGTTTTGAGGATAGACATCAGTGGTGTAATACCGCTCCCCGCCCCAAAAAGATAATAGGTATTTCTTTCGGTCTCTTTCAATGGAGTGAAAAATCGTCCTTCAGGAGGCATAACCTCAATTTCTTGCCCTGTCTTAACCTGATCATTTATATAATTGGAGACCAGTCCTTTAGTGACGCGTTTGACCGTAACGGTGGTATCTGCATCACAAGGGCTACTGGACATAGAGTATGCTCGGCGAACGTCTTGGCCATTGATTTGAAATCTAAGGGTAAGGTATTGTCCGTGCTGGTATTCAAAAGTATCCCGAAGATGATCGGGTATCTGAAAAGAAACAGAAACACTATCAGCAGTTTCCGTATTTACTTTGCTAACGCTTAATTTGTGAAATTGTGTACTCATCATGTTTCTAATGACTAAAAAGGGCTTTTTGTTTAAAGGAGGAGCGGCTTAGATGCGAAATCTTTTTAGGCAATTTTAGGGCTGAGCTTCAAAGGGTCCAAGCCAGAATTTATCTATCCTGGGCAGAGCAGCGTTCATAAAAAATAGCTACCTTTGTAAGCTCTAAGTAAGAAAACCCTACAAAGTCCGTCCAGTAATTTATAGAGAAGGTAGAAATAGTGCTATGCTGTAAGCAGCTTCGCAACTATTCTCAGTAGGTATGCGTATCAAAAAGAGCGATAAAATAGGTCGCTTCCTATTGATGTTCGCATTTGAAATTTAATTAATGATCAATATAGGTTGGGTATATATCGTTATCGAACAATTGACAAGAATTAGCATTGCCCCACAAAATAAGCAAGCGGACTTTTTAGTTGTCATTGTCAAAGCGATTAAGACCCATCCTGCCCGTATAGGCCCAAACAATGCACCCGGATGGAAACCCAAAATAAAGTTGTGCAACCAAAGATGAAGTTTAGCGAGTTTACCTATAGTCGCCCGAGTCTAAGCGAGTATTCAAGACACTTCGAAGACCTCTTGAAGGCTTTTACGGATGCCACTACCTTTGAGGAGCACAACCGCATTTTCAAGACAATTAACGATTTTCGACTCGAATATAACTCTATGTACAACATATGCCATATTCGGCATACCATAGATACCACAGATCAGTTTTACGAAGCGGAAAACAGTTTTTACGACGATAGCAATCCTGCTTTTGATGCCCTGGTTAATCGTTTCTATGAAGCACTGCTTCAATCTCCTTTTCGCAAAGAACTGGAAGCCGCTTGGGGAAATCAACTCTTTGTGATCGCAGAATTGAGTCTTAAAACCTTCCAGCCCAGCATTCTCGAAGACCTCAGGGAGGAGAATAAGCTGGGCAGCGAGTATGTCAAATTGAAGGCATCTGCCAAAATTAAGTTTGAAGGAAAAGAATACAACCTATCCTCGCTACTTCCCCTGGAAACTTCTGAAGATCGCGCCACTCGGAAAGCAGCTAGTGAAGCCAAATGGGCCTATTACGAGGAGCAAGCACCCAAGGTAGAGCAGATTTTTGACCAACAAGTCAAAGTGCGTCATCGCATCGCTCAAAAGCTGGGCTATAAGAATTTTGTAGAATTGGGTTATGCCCGTATGTTGCGGTCGGATTATAATGCCGAAGCAGTGGCAGGGTTTCGCCAGCAGATTGCCGAACACATTGTTCCTATTAGCACGGAGCTATTTGAGCGGCAGCGGCAGCGTCTAGGCTTAGATCAACTCAAATTTTACGACGAGAACTTTCGCTTTGCTTCCGGCAATCCCAAACCTCAAGGGCCGCCCGAATGGATTGTTGATCGAGCTGGAAAGATGTATCGAGAGCTTTCTCCCGAAACCAAAGAGTTTTTTGAGTATATGCTCGATAATGACCTTATGGACTTGGTCAATCGCGAAGGAAAAGCAACAGGTGGCTATTGTACCTTTATCGACAAGTACAAATCTCCTTACATTTTCTCTAATTTTAATGGGACTAGTGGAGATATTGATGTATTGACCCATGAAGCTGGTCATGCTTTTCAGGTTTATTCCAGTCGAAATATCGGTCTGAAGGAATATTACTGGCCGACTTATGAGGCTTGTGAGATTCATTCTATGAGCATGGAATTCTTCACCTGGCCTTGGATGCACCTGTTTTTTGGAGCGGATACAGAGAAATATAAGTTTAGCCACTTATCAGGTGCGATTTTATTCCTACCTTATGGAGTAGCGATCGACGAATTTCAGCATTTTGCCTACAGCCATCCTGAAGCGAGTCCTGCGGAGCGAAATGAAGCCTGGCGAGCTATTGAAAAAAAATACCTGCCTCATCGCAATTATGATGGCCTCCAATTTTTGGAGAATGGAGCTTTTTGGCAAAGACAAAGCCACGTATTTACGGTACCTTTCTATTATATTGACTACACCTTGGCCCAAATTTGTGCATTTCAATTTTGGCAAAGAGATCGCAAAAACCATCGAGATGCTTGGTCGAATTACATTCGTTTGTGTAAGGCAGGAGGCAGCGGTTCCTTCCTCGAACTAGTGGATTTGGCTGGTTTGACTTCGCCTTTTGAAGAGGGATGTGTGAAATCTGTCGTCGGAGAAATCAAAAAATGGCTAGATGGTATTGACGATTCGCGTTTTTAGCTGCTAAAATGAACCCTTTTGGCTCCTATTTTCGTCTAAAGAAAAGAGTAAGATTTTTAAGGATTTATTTTATAAATTTGCAATGGTAAATATTCATAATATGAGTAACTACCAATCTCCTGGATAACCGCTATGAAATGTATGATATCATACTCAGTTTTCTGACTGCGTTCACCCTGACTTATTTCGCTATACCCTCGATCATTCACATAGCAATTAAAAAAAACCTATGCGATGAGCCTGGAGAGCGAAGATCTCACGTGGTAAGTACACCCTCCTTGGGCGGGATAGCCATCTTCGCCGGGTTAATCTTTTCCATTATTCTCTGGACACCTTTTAACTATTTCGGTGATCTGCAATATATCCTCTGTGCCTTTATCATCATCTTTCTTATTGGCGCCAAAGACGATATCCTGCCCATGTCGCCCAATAAGAAATTGATCGGACAGGTACTAGCCGCTTCTATTTTGGTTTTTCGCTCCAATGTGACACTAACCAGTTTTCACGGGGTATTTGGTTTGCATGAATTACCCGAATTCGTCAGTATTGTCTTATCCATATTTACCATCCTGGTCATTATTAATGCCTTTAATTTAATTGATGGTATCAATGGCCTTTCTGGTAGTATCGGGACATTGATTTGTTTGACTTTGGGGACCTGGTTCTTTTTGACGGGGTATTTGGAGTTAGCCATTGTGGCTTATTCAATGGCGGGAGCGATTATCGCCTTTCTGAAATATAATTTTACCCCCGCTCGAATATTCATGGGGGATACGGGGTCTTTATTAATTGGACTGGTCTGCTCTATTCTGGTAATCAAATTTATAGAGATTAATAAAAGTATTCCAGCCTCAGCGCTCGCCTTTAAAAATGTGCCTGTAGTAGCCATTGGTATACTGATTTTGCCGCTGTTCGATACGTTGCGGGTTTTCACTATTCGCATCTTACGAGGAAAATCCCCTTTTCATCCTGACCGGACCCATATCCACCATCTTTTAATCGATTTTGGTTATTCTCACATGCAAGCGACTGGAGTTTTGGTGGCGGTAAATATCTTTTTCATTCTCATGGTTTTCTTCTTGCAGGAAATTGGCGCTTCTAGTTTGCTATTATTGATCTTATTGGTCGCAACAGGGCTGACGGGGGCTTTGCACTATGGAGTGATGCAAAAAAAGATGCGGCAGGAACAACTTAAAGTGACTCAACCTATTACTCCAACGGCTACAAATAATGGAGTAGAAAATGGCAGTAAAACGGTAAAATCCGTGATCAATAGACATTCAAAATCCTCTCCGAGCAACTCTACTAGCCAAAAACTCGAAAAGTCGCCTTCCTAATGGAGGTGTTCTGGGTATTTGTAGGTGGGGGCCTGGGAAGCCTTTGCCGTTATGGTATTGCCCGAGCACTTCCGCTGTTTGACCTCCCGATCGCTACCTTTCTCGCCAATGCCATCAGCTGCTTGATATTGGGTATTCTAATCGCTCTGAGCGCAAAGGGCCAATTGTCTAATGCACAGCGTCTTTTATTCATGACGGGCTTTTGTGGTGGTTTTAGCACCTTTTCCACTTTTGCTGGTGAGACTTTGACCTTAATGCAAAATGGCCATCACTTTTACGCGATGGCCAATATTTTACTCAGTGTATTATTGGGCCTGGTATTTATCTATCTCGGCCTCAAAATCGTTGGTACCTAAGATAGGCGAATGGCAATGCCCAAACTTACCTCATCGCTCAAGCTCACTTGCTCTCCATCTACATCCGTTTCCAGATTTAGCTCTGTCGCTAAGGTTTCATTGCAGATATAATCGCCAAAAGTTTCTACAGCAGAAGTAATCGCCTCGTGATTTTCGAGCGTAACAACGATTTTATCCGTTACATTGAAATCCTTATTCTTTCGCATATTTTGGATGCGATTGACCAACTCACGAGCTGTTCCCTCCGCTTGTAAGGCTTCAGTCAAAGTAATATCCAAGGCCACCGTTAGGCCATTATCTGTAGCGACTTGCCAGCCTGGGATATCTTCTGAACTGATCTCAAAGTCTTCGAGCCCCAGTTCAAATTGCTCCCCATTGATGTCGAGTACATACTGACCTGATTTTTCCAGTTGAGCGATATCGTCCTGGCTAAATTGGCTGATAGCAGCGGCAGCAGCCTTCATATTTTTACCCAAACGACGACCTAAGGTCTTAAAATTGGGTTTGATTTTTTTCTTGATTACGCCATTATCATCTGTAATATATTCGATCTCCTTGATATTGACTTCTGCCAAGATCAAATCTTTGACACCGTCGACTTGCTCCATAAAACTGCTGTCCAATACGGGAAGCAGTATCTTCTGAAGCGGTTGTCTCACGCGTAAATTCTCTTTACGACGCAGCGATAGCACCAGTGAAGAAATGCGCTGGGCATAATCCATACGTTGCTCCAGAGCCTTATCTATAGCTGCTTCCTCCGCATTTGGAAAATCACTCAGATGAACAGAGATATGGGGCTCCAACTGCGTGATGCTATTAAAGTTGCGATACAGCCAATCGGAGAAAAATGGAGAAATTGGTGCCATGAGCTTCGCCACTGTTGTCAAACACTGATACAAGGTTTGGTAAGCAGCGATCTTATCCTGACCATATTCGCCCTTCCAGAATCGACGGCGACAAAGTCGCACATACCAATTGCTCAGGTGATTTTCCACAAAAGTTTGGATTTTTCTTCCTGCTCTGGTTGGCTCATAGTCTGCATATTCCGCATCCACCTCTTTGACCAATGAATGGAGTAAAGAGATGATCCAACGGTCGATTTCTGGCCGCTCATTCAAAGGAATCAAAGCCTCTTTGTGATCAAACTTGTCGATATTGGCATACAAGACAAAGAAAGAGTAGGTATTGTAAAGGGTGCCAAACAGCTTTCTACTCACCTCTTCAATCCCTTTAAGGTCAAATTTGAGATTATCCCATGGATTGGCATTGGTCATCATATACCAACGAGTCGCATCCGCTCCGTATTTAGCCAAGGTGCTAAATGGATCAACTGCATTTCCCTTGGTTTTTGACATCTTCTGCCCGTCCTTATCCAAAACCAACCCATTAGAGACCACATTCTTGAAGGCTACACTATCATAGCACATCGTGGCGATAGCGTGAAGCGTATAAAACCATCCTCGTGTTTGATCTACCCCTTCTGCGATGAAATCAGCAGGAAAGTTTTGCTTGAATTTTTCCTGATTCTCAAAGGGATAATGCCACTGGGCATAAGGCATGGAGCCACTGTCAAACCACACATCGATCAAATCTGCCTCGCGTCGCATTGGCTCCCCTTTACTGCTCACCAAAACAACCTCGTCGATATAAGGGCGGTGTAAGTCCTCTGGTAGGGTCTGATTCAATCCCAAGGCAGCATTGGCCTTGTCGATTTCTTCTTGTAATTGGCTCATAGAGCCAACACAGATTTCTTCTGAAGCATCTTCATTGCGCCAGATGGGCAGTGGGATACCCCAAAAACGAGACCGCGACAGATTCCAGTCCTGTAAGTTATCCAACCAAACCCCAAAACGACCTGTTCCAGTATGGGCTGGCTTCCAGTTGATGGTTTTATTTAATTCGGACATCCGCTCTCTGGAACCCGAGGCTTTGACAAACCAGGAATCCAGTGGATAGTACAAAACGGGTTTGTCTGTACGCCAGCAGTGGGGATAATTATGGCTGTATTTTCTCACATCAAAAGCCTTGTTCTCTTGTTTGAGTTTGATGGAGATATCAATGTCTACATTTCGGTAATTCTCTCCTTCATTTCGGTAATCTTTGACATAGCGGCCTGCAAAATCGCTTACTTCCTCTACAAATTTCCCTTGCTTATCCACTAAGGTCAAAGCCCCCATACCATATTTTTTACCCACCATCATATCGTCTGATCCAAAGGAAGGGGCGAGATGAACGATCCCAGTTCCATCTTCAGTAGACACGAAATTACCCAGCAATACTTTGAAGGCATCCCCCTCTTCAGGTTGCGCATAAGGTAACAACTGCTCGTATTCCAATAACTCAAATTGGGCTCCTTTGTAATTACCTGTTACTCGATAGGGGATGAGCTTATCACCAGCCTGATAAGCCTCAAAATCGGCTTCGGCTTGCTTTTCTTTAAACCACTTGCCTAACAAGTCCTTGGCCAGGATGAGATTGACGGCTTGATGGGTGTAAGGATTAAAAGTCTTTACGCGTACGTATTCGATTTTAGCGCCTACTGCCAATGCCGTATTGGAGGGTAGGGTCCAAGGAGTAGTGGTCCAGGCGATAAAATAAACATCCCCTTGCTCAACACCTTCAAAGAGAAATTCAGATTTGGGATTGCGGATGACTTTAAACTGCGCCACTGCCGATGTATCCTTTACATCTTTATAACAACCAGGCAAATTCAGTTCGTGCGAACTCAAACCTGTTCCTGCTGCTGGAGAGTAAGGTTGTACGGTGTAGCCTTTATAAATTTTATCATCGTCGTAGAGCTTTTTGAGTAAGGCCCAGACGGATTCGATGTAGCCATTGGTAAAAGTGATATAAGGATCGTTTAGATCGACCCAATAGCCCATCTTTTTAGTGATATCGTCCCAGAGGTCCTTAAAACGCATCACTGTTTCTCGGCACTTTTGATTGTACTCGGCGACAGTGATCGTTTTGCCGATGTCTTCCTTGGTGATACCAAGTTCTTTTTCCACATTGAGTTCGATGGGAAGTCCGTGAGTATCCCATCCCCCTTTTCGCTCCACGCGTTTGCCTTTCATGGAGTGAAAACGGCAAAAGAGGTCTTTGACGGTGCGGGCCATCACATGGTGAATACCAGGCTTTCCATTAGCAGAAGGAGGGCCTTCGTAGAACACAAAGCTATTATTAGGATCGCGTTGCTCAATACTTTTCTCAAAGATCTGATTGGCTTCCCAATAGGCGAGCACTTCCTGATCAATGTCGGGTAGTTTGAGTCCTTTAAATTCCTGGTACATGATAAATAATAATTTTTATAATTTGTAAAGACAGTTTTGCAAAGATAGCCGCTTCGCCCCTTTTTTTTCAAGCAAAAGGTGCTTTAATTGTGGCCATAAAAAAATTATTATTTATCATGTACCAGGAATTTAAAGGACTCAAACTACCCGACATTGATCAGGAAGTGCTCG
>JBCBDH010000196.1:0-9701 GCA_038529855.1 Bacteroidota bacterium
GTACAGGTCAATAAAGCCAATTCAAAATATACTTTTGGGCACGAAGTAGTTCATGTCATTGGGGGACGACACCAGCAATCCTCCGTTTATCCTGATGGAGACAATACACCAGGCTATGCACATGGATGGAATTGGAAGCCCAACTTCTTTAGCAAAAGACGTACTACCTTGATGCATGTACTAAAAGGCAAATGGAAAAGACAAAGAGAATTATCCAATCCATCAGTACATGGACGGGAAGACCTAAACGATAATGCGCGGATGATGCGGGAAAACGCCTGTCGAGTAGCAGGTTTTGTAGATGCCAGTCCAATGGAAGCCAGCATGACAGGGCCTTTTACATTGCCATTGTACAGCAGTGGTACCTGGTGTGCAGAGGTAAAATTCTGTAATGATGTTACCGTTAATTGGGAGTACAGCACAGATGGTTGGAACTATTATTTTGCAGGAACAGGGATTTGTATCACACGCTATATATTTACAGCACAGCTACACCTTCGAGCTACTGTTAATTGCAGTACTGGTGAAACATTGACGCTCTACCGCACCGTTCGCTTACCTGAAGATGGCGCTAATTTAAATAGATCATCCTCTTTAGTTAGCTCAGTATTATCCAGTACTATCCCTTCACCCAAATGGCACGTTTTTCCCAATCCCAGTACATCAATACTAAATATTCACTATCTTTCAACAAAATTTGCCCGTGCCGAGATTTGGCTAACGGATATGATGGGAAGAAAAAGACAATTACACCATGCGGTTGACCAGAAAGGGCCAATTCAATTGAGCTTTTCCACGAACCACTACGCGGCAGGTATTTATTTGTTAACCCTAATCGACGGTCATGAGACATTCAAGCAAACCATTATTATTCAGGCCCCATAGCTCTTCTTTTCTTTTTTTATTACTATTCTTTATTGTCCTGAGCAGTTGTAAGAAAAATCCAGATTATTGGCTGCGAGATTACTGGGGGGAGATTCGCGCTACTAAAAATGGAGAGGTTTGGGAAGATGGGCTTATCTACGGGCATCTCAAAGCAGAGCCTACACATATCGGTAGTGATTTTAATATTGATGTATTTAAGAATGGTACCCGAATAGAAGACCTCTATCTATATAGGATACCAAATATCCCTGGATATTATCACTTTGTTCACTCTTCTGCTCGTGACAGCATTGAAGACCCAGGTGCATGGTACACTGAAATCCTAGCGGACGGCGATGTCTTTGGCGACTCTTACGATGTACTCGAAGGAGACGATAGCTATATCGAAGTGCTCTCTCGACAAGGCGATAAAATCACCGCCCAATTCCAATTGGTCATGATTCGCGATACGACCTGGGGGATTGGCAATCCTAGCCTACCAGACACTATTCGATTTACAGATGGATATATTCACACCAAGCTAAATGACTGAGATGCAAAAAACTGTTATCACTATCATTGGCCTAGGGCTAGTGATGGTTCTCCTCTATGCCTGTAAGAAAAACCCAGATTATTGGCTGCGAGATTATTGGGGAGAAATTCGCGCTACTAAAAATGGAGAAGCTTGGGATAACGCATTAATCTATGGGCATTTTGAATCAGAGCCCACTCATATAGGCCACGACTTTGCTATTGATGTTTTCAATGAGCAACAGTTACGCAGAGAGGCATTAGCAGTATACAGAGTCCCTAATGATCCTGGAGTTTATCCCTTCGTTCATTCTTCACCAAGGGATAGCTTGTTTAACCCTGGTGCTTGGTATGCTGAAATCCTAGCGGACGGCGATGTCTTTGGCGACTCTTACGATGTACTCGAAGGAGACGATAGCTATATCGAAGTGCTCTCCCGACAAGGCGATAAAATCACCGCCCAATTCCAATTGGTCATGATTCGCGATACGACCTGGGGGATTGGCAATCCTAGCCTACCAGACACAATTCGATTTACTGACGGATATATTCACACCAAGCTAAATGACTGAGATGCAAAAAACTGCTCTTATCACTATTGGTTTATTATGGACTAATCTACAATCGCCTCTGCTTTTCCCTCATAAATATTCGTCTGTATCTTCCACTTGTTTTCTTCTCGAATAAAAATATATTCTTGCTCATTGACCTCGTCATAGAGTCGGACGTCCTTGTCGGTATTGGGATTGTACCATAGGATATACCACTTTTCTTTGGTCTTAATCCTAACCTCTCTACCCGTTTTGGAGAGATAGTGAAAATCCAATATCTCATAGCCCGAGCCAGGCATTCGAAGCTCGCGACTAGAGCGGATGGCACGAAATAAATTGACCAATACGCCTCGACGGGCGGAGCCCGTTTTGGTAAAGTATTGATTGAGTTGAACAGTGTCTGCGATATTTGGCACAGATTGGTAAAGATCAAATTCCAACTGATTGGCAGCTTCCAAACGCATGCGGAAAAAATCTTTCTCCGTCTGGCTAAAAGAGTGTGTGTAGCACTGGACGCTGTAAACACATACCCCCATGGCAAAGAGCAATAAAAGCAGCCAGGTCCAGCGAGGTGGGGGAGCTTTATCTCTGTGTTTAGGAACCAAGATCAGATCTGGATGATGAAGCCGCTTGGAAGGCAGATGGAGCGCCAATTCTCGATTCTTAACTACAAAATCCGACCAGCGTTCATAGCCCAGGTACTGGCAGAATAAATCCAGTGTACCAGTCTTAGCCCGATTGGAAAAACCACCTTGTTTAAAATAATGGTGTATGGTCAGCGAATTGACGACCGTCACTTTTATACCGCGACGATAAAGCTCCTCTTGCATATCTTGATGAAGGGCTTTGGCAAAATTGATCGGGCTGCTTACCTGAGTCAGCGCTGTTCCAAAGCGGGCATATTTTCCCAGCCATTCGGAATTGATTTTTTGGATCAGCTGCTGCCACAACAACTCAACCAATCGGTTTTTGGTAGATTCTCTCATAGTCTGTTCAGAATGGTATACGCATAGGAAAGTGATCGGAAAAATCAAATCACTCCAAAATTCTGTTAGAGCCGTAAGTGGGTTTGGGATACAACCAAACCATCGTATTTTAAGTATCCCCACGATTTATAAATCAATTTATAAATCGAAAAATACATCTATAAATATACTACTTTTCAAAAAAAACAAGGTAGACTGTTTACAAACCTTGCATATCTTCTTATTTATTTGCTATTTGTGTTTACCTCTTTTCAAACCGCGTATACAACAGCGACATTCTACTAGTCCTGGAGCCCTTTGGCATACGCACTTTTCACATCTTAAAGTATTTTCAACAAAGTGTTGCAGTGTATTGCACCTCAACTCTTAGCAACTAGCCAGCAGTATCAAGAGCAAGTTTTGTAATGAATTAAGTAGTAAGGCTAAAAAATTGATCGATGAGTTTTTCTGGTGTGTTGATCGTAGCAGATGATCAACCTATGTCGGAGTATTTGGTGAAGGATTTGACCCAACTGGGGCATTGCATAAAGGGTATTTTCTCAAAAGGAGAAGAGACTTTGGCTTTTATCAAACAGCATCCGATTGATCTTATTTTTATGAGTAACTCCCTTGGAGGGCAGTTAAATGGTATTGAAACGGTGAAAATTATCAATAAATTTTCGTCGGTTCCTATTGTCTATCTGATTCGCCAAATCGAACCAGAAATTATTACGCAAATCCATCAAACCCGCCATCAACTTTTCCTCACCTATCCCTATAGCCCCTCCACGCTCAAAGCCACCCTTGCTTATGTAGCCGCTGACCCCTCAAAATTTGATACAGAAGATTTAATTAGTCCAGCAAAAAAACAGGATCGACTTTTCCTCAGAAAAAAAGACAGCTATGTAAAAGTCAATATCGCAGATATTTTATGGATTAAAGGAGCAGGTGCCTGTATCGAAATTATGACCCTAAAAGAAGGCAAAATTGTACTCTCCCTCAATCTTCGCCAATTTTCACTGAGATGTCCTCATCCAGAATTAATGCGCGTCCACAAATCATACATCGTCAATCTAGGCAATGTCAAAGAGGTAGTTGGTCGACAATTATTATTGGGAGAACGACTCATCCCCTTTACGGAATACTTTGTCCCAGATATTAGTGATATCCTTCCTATCGTCCGACGATAAACCCAAAAACTTTACAAACAAAAAAAACGACTTCGCAAATAAAAAGCTGACCTTCCCAAGATAAACTTTAAGGATACCTTCTATCGAACTAAATTGCACTCGTTATGTGCTAGCGCTCATTTAGCTAATGCTGATCTAGCCTTATACACAACATCCTGCGCGGGAAGTTCTCCAATATTTATTCATCGCAATAATGACCAAAATAGTCTTGCTGTTTTGTAGTCATTACTTTGCACAAAACTTTATGTAATGAGAAAGAAAAGCAAAAAGAAAGCACCACCAGATTAGTGCCTTAGTACTTGATCCTTATCAATTGAATCCACAGAAAGGAGGTTTTGATTCCTTGATAAGGCAAAAAAAATGGATGGATAAAAATAATTCGTCCATCAGAATTTATAGAGGAATGTTTGGCTAGCATTCCTCTTTTTTTATTTCTAGGGGAATTCCCCATTTTTTCCAATTCAGGGAATCCCCTGACTAGAAAGCCCTCCTAATCATGGATATTTGTTACAGATCAAGAAAATGATAACCCCTTAAAACCCTTTAGAATGGCAGATACTCCAACAGTAAACGGCCAAATTACCGATGCGGTTACACAAACCAATGTCAAGGTAGTTGCTGAAGCGCCTTCCCAGGCGATGGGTATGCTTTATCAAGTAGCCATGCAGGCCAATGGCTTATCCATGCAAAATGCCGTCTCCAACCAACAGAATCTGAACCAGCTCAACCCCGTCATCGTCGCCGATGCCATTAAATTGTTGAAAAGCTAAATCCCTAGAAGATGGATAATGAAACCAATAGCCCAACTGCTGCAGAGCAAGGCCCTCAGGATGCTGCTCCTACTAGTGTAACTATTCCAACCCCAGGAATGCAGATGGTCCAGAATGCCATAAATTTTGTCAGTGAACACGTCTTACAACCCGACGTCAAACCTATGACAAATACTTCCAAGCTCATGGCAGATCAAGCAGCAGCGATGATGATTCAGGACATGCGGGGCTTTCTACAAGGTAGCGAACAATTTCTATTAGCCGCAATTGCCAAAGCCGTTGCTATGACGATGAGTCCCAACCCTGAGGAAAGACAGAGAGGGACTGATGCGCTCGAAAAATTAAAGGGCCTGCTCACCGAAACCCTACCCCAATTTGCCGATGCAATTGGAGAGTCCGCTGGAAAAATTGCAAAGAATTTTGATGGTAGTGGTGGTGCTTCGCCCAGTCCAATCACTTATCACATTGATGCCCCTGAATAAAATTTAAAATAAGCCCTTAAAACCATTAATTATGGCCAATCGACAAAGAAATAAAGATGGTGACTTCGCCCGCACCTTTAAACCAGCTAAAGTGCTGACCGCTACCACCATAGACCAAATCGTCAGTCAGGTTTATGTACGCGAACTAAAAGAGGACTACGATAATCAGGACAATCAAATGCTCTATGCCAATCAGGAAGCTCATGAAAGTATAGGCGTGGAGGGATTGAAGTCTATCTATATACTAGAAACGGCCAGTCCACTCCTTAAACCAAATATTAGAAAAGTAAAAGTCAAAAGAAAAGAAGATTACAGCCAACATTCTTATTTGGTAGAAGCGGAAAGTAATACGAGAGGACTTACCGTAGTCATGCTAAAAGAGGTCCCCAAGGATAAGCAAATCTATTGCAACATTCGCGTGATGCCCTTTTCCAATATCAAAGACCTCTTAGCTAAAAGCAATGAGGAGGTATTGGAAATAGAGCTTCCCCGAACCAATATCATCAAGCTCAATATTACCCTGACCACCTCTATGACTGGGGAGATACTATACAAAACCCACAAGACTGAAGTAATGCTGGAAAATACAACAGAAGCCCAGGTGGTATACATCAAGCAGAACTTAGAATTTACTGGGGCCAGAATTGTGGCCCACCTTTTACATACGATCATCCAACCTACCTTTGCCCCAATACCCAATCCCCATTCTAGTCAAATGCTGGCTTGTACTGGCAGTCAACTGATTAGTCCCGAAAACCAAATTAAAATACTCACTGGACTCTGCCTCCTGTGCCTATTCATAGATCGCCTCGCTACCCTCATTGATCCAAGCAGCCGTGTAGGCCCTGTATTTGGATTACTATCTACCCTCCTGGGAATCGCTGCTTTTATAAGAGCGCTTAATCCTGCCCAAAGGAATCCCACACGAGCCATAAGACAAGATGGTTACAGAGAAATCGAAGATGGAGATATTGAAATGCAGTCCACGAACTAATCCAGCATAAACCGCTTGGTCAAAGAATAAAAATAAAGCCTTATGCAAAAGTCCATCACTTGTCCACATTGTGGAAAAACCATACTTACCTCAATAGAAGAGGTAGCCTATAGCGTGGAGCAACCAAAGGAGGAAGCCCTAAGCCCTCCACCTACAAGCAGTGAATATATCGAAGAGCAAATCATCGCTTCGGCCACTAAAAAGGTGATTGCAGAAGTCATGGAAAAAATACAACCGCTATTGGAAAAATTAGCTGAAGCGGCCCAACCTCAACAACAAACCAGTGCTCCACCTCCAACAGCAGAACAACAATTAAAAAGCATACAGCTTGCTGCTCAAGAACGGATGCGACAACAAGAACAACGTATCGCCGCCCGTATGCAAAAGTTGCGACAGCGCATTTCTGATCACTAATTTGGCTCAACAAGCCAATCGATATACATCCTTATTGTTAAACTCAGAAAATGGTTTAGCCCACTAAAGGCCAAAACGATTTTCCTAAAACTTAATTCATTATGCCAGAACATGTAAACAGCCAAATCACTGATGCGATCACCTCCGCGAACGTCAAGGTGGTAGCGGAGTCTCCTGGTATGGCCATGGGTTCGGTCTATCAAACAGCCGCTCACTCTACAGGTTTGATGTTTGAAAATGCCGTGAACGCTCAAGGGCAGCAAAATATCCTTGCCCAGACGGCCACCACTGAAGGTGTCATCCAAATCTACAGCTTTGATACCATAGCTGACGCGATCGCTATTGCTAGGATGCTACAGGCTTCGGCCAATACTTAGTCAAGATTTAGCCTAGCCAAAAAGCTCTATGTCACAAGAGACCATCAAGCAAATTACGGATAGCATTGCTCAGGCTAACCTAGAAGTCATCGCTATCGCTCCTGCCTTTGCCCTGGGAATGACCTACCAGTCAATGGCACATTCCGCTGGACTGATGTTCGAGCAGAATGTCCAAGCCCAAGGCTTACAATCCATCATTGCACAAGCAACGACGGTACAGGGAGTCACCCAAATCTACAGTACCAATACCGTGGCTGATGCCATGAATATTACCGAAACGCTACAAGCTTTACAGAACAGTTAGACGCGAATATTATCTCATTATTAACCTTTCGAGGTAGTTTTAAAGATTACCCCAAAACGACCTCCTATTAAAATCTAAATCATTATGCCAGAACATGTAAACAACCAAATCACTGATGCGGTTACCCAAACCAATGTAAAAGTAGTTGCTGAAGCCCCTGCTATGGCTATGGGTTCCGTATACCAGACAGCAGCTCACTCCACTGGGCTGATGTTTGAAAACGCCGTGAATGCTCAAAGTCAGCAATTTATCCTTGCCCAAACTGCCACAACGCAAGGGGTTATGCAGATCTACAGCTTGGATACCATTGCCGATGCGATTGCCATTGCCCGTATGCTCCAAGCTTCGGCCAATACCTAATCTGTAGGCATTCCACCAAAGCGAATTCCAACGCTCATTGGATGTTGAGCCTTAGAGGGTTCCTGCTTGGGGACCCTCATTTGCCCTCAGTGTTGGAGTGACTTGGAGTCACTCCAACACTAAACTCGATCAATCAAAATCAACTCATCTGGATTAACAATTTGATTTTGAATGGCATAGATCACCAAACCAGCCGTATTCTTCACCCCCGTCTTTACGATCAGGTTACTTTTATGGCTTTCCACGGTTTTGGGAGAGATAAATAAAAAGCCCGCTATTTCCTGGGTGGTCATTTGCTGACAAAGTAGTTGGAGTACTTCTACCTCGCGAGGTGTTAGCCCTTCCTTTTGGGGAAAATGGAGCTTTGGTGCACGGGGAGAAAGTTGTTTGCGGATGGCTTGCATTTGCTCAGTGGAAAAGGAATGGCCTTTTTGATGAACCTCTTCAATAGTAGCAATGAGTTCTTCTTGATCAATTTCTTTAGGGAGAAAAGCATCAGCTCCAATTTTGAGCATCTGCCCAATAAAGGAGTGCTCATAAAAAGTGGATAGGACGATAATCTTCATGGTCTTTCGTCCATTTTGCAGTTGGGTAAGTACATCCAAACCACTTCCATTGCGCATGCGTAAATCGAGTAAAATAACATCCAATTGGATGGCTTGGGCTTCTAACTTTTCTAAAAACCCTTGGCCACTATGCGCGGTCAATACCACCGCTATTTTTCCCGATTCCTCCAGGATTGGGACCAGTAGTTGTACGATTAAGCGATCATCATCAATGATACCTAAGCGAATTTTGTGTAGTTCCTCCATATGGCTATTTTTCCAGTTCCATCACCAAATCAATATGGAGTTGATCTGTATTTGTGGGAGGCCAGATCACATAACCGACAGCACAAAATTACAGCGAGCAAAGCTTCGGTTACTGCTCCCTCATCGTGAATGAATCCCTGCATCACGCGATCAAACCCATATCATCTTCTTTCTCATAGTAGGAAATACTTGCTCAAATTATTATCTGGAATATTAATAACCTTTTTGGGGTAGAGCCCCCAGTGTATCACAATTGGTGCCGCTTTAGCGGCCTACTTTACTTTGGAGTTTAACCTAAAGTGTCCTTTATATTAATAAATTTACCCTTTTATTTGATAAGATTTCATTTTGGGTAGCCATTTTTTGTTCGTTTATCATTGCTCTTGCCCAAATGGGCCACCATTGCGAAATGGGCACCGCTGCTTTAAATAAAATAGCCAGACAGCGCTAAAGTCTGTCTGGCCACTAACTGGTCCTGGCTCTCTTTGAGTCAGCTTATTTATTTTTTAACTGTATCGCTAGCTTAGCGATAAGGAATAAATAAGATTAATTTTAAGAAGAGGCATCGCTAACCGTGAATTCAATACCTGCATTAGCCCCAGTATTGTTCAGATAGGCGGCTGCACTCTGAGTAACCGCACTATCTGGTACTACATATTGACCATAATAGTTCTTACCACTACCTCCACTGGTATTGATCATTGCTGCTCTTACGCCTTTATTAGTCACCAAATCATTTTGATAAGTCAGATTGAAGGCGAGCGTTTGTGCATTACTCCCAGAGCCAACGACGATGGTCCCTGTAGCTAAGATCGCAGGATTACTATCTGTCGAACTAATGACATATGGACTAGATTTCAAAGCAGTATAGCTATCAAATTTATCCTGATTAAGAGGTTCCCAGTCCAATGAATACTGCTTTCCTACGACGCCAACATAATTGAATCGCTCTGCAGAGGTAATATTAGTAGCTTCAGAAGTATCCGCAATGCTCGTATCCTTCTACAGCGGGCTTTACGTCTGAACGGCAAAATGGACGAAGACCTTTGGATAGAGTACTTTTCCCTTGAACTCCATTACGCCCAAA
>JBCBDH010000197.1:0-9684 GCA_038529855.1 Bacteroidota bacterium
TTCCCTCCTCACAATAGTCCAAACAGTGCAAATAAGTAGACACTGTTTCTTTACAGCTTAGCGGTAGTTCGTAGGGATCATCACAACTGCCATCCATGATGTAAAACAATTGCATATTGATGTCCACCAATCCGTCTGTCGCTCCGCTCTGCCCACAATCTGCTTCCAAATTCAAGGTGATACTCGACTTTCTCAGATTAAATGGAAGAGGCAATGGATAAGTGGCGACCAAAGTCCCACTTGGTTCGTGATAAGCGATACTTGTTGGCTCCCAAACCTTTGGGCCACTGCTAAAAGTCAATTGATCGCTATTGCTATTGTAACGAAGGCCACGGGGCAATTCAAAAGCCAATTTAACATAGGAGGCCCCCGTAGAAGGCATCCGCATTGTCGCCTTGTTTAAGGTATACAAATAGCTTCCTTCCTCGCCATCCAATAAGTCAGATGTATTTTCGATAAATAGGGAAAAGTCTTTATCATACACGGGTGCTCCTTTGCCATTCTTATTAAAGGTCTGGCTAAAACAAGCATCTTCATAAGTTACCTTATAATTCCACCCACTCAAACGGGTATTCCCACAATGCTCCGTTGGACAGGTGTAGTGATCCCAACGAACCTCATAAATATCTCCAGTGGTAATGCTTGGTAAGTTAAGTAAAAAGCCCCGCTTGGCATCTGGGCCCAAACAAGCATAAATCCCCGTGCTAACAGCCTCATAGCTGACAACTGGATCAACCGCCATAAATGGACCACCATTGACACTGTATTCAATACTATTGACATCCACTCGAGTAAACATGCGACTGTTTACCTGCTTGACGTCTACGACAATATTGTAGGCATTTCCCACTCCAGTATTTTCCAAAACCAAACGCTGGCTGTATGCCTCTCCGCTTACACAGTAATCAAAGTCGCTTACTGATCTTACTTTTAGATTGGGGTTTTGGCGACGAACATTGGTCCTTGGCAATTTTTTATCACTCTCGTAAGCAGTATTATCACAAGCCCAGAAAGTATACATTTCCGAACGACTGTTGGAGCAACCAACCACTCTGTAAAGCAATTCTAGCTCAACGGCTTCATTTTGATCCAACCAAGTATCTCCATTACCCATACTTTCAAAATCGGAATTGGACAAGACTACCTCGTCCCTCTCATCATTCAATGTCCCCAGATTAGAAGAAAGTAATTCTAGATTATCCGTATCATAAACTTCCTTTAGTGTAAATGTCGACAAGCGCCCAAAACCACCATTGAGGATTTTGACCGTACGAGTATAGGTCTCTCCTGCATTCACACTGACGACCATTGGATCAATCTCTTGAATAGACAATTCAGGATACAAAATATTATAAGCCTCCGTCTGCTGATTAGCACTTCCATTTAAATGGCTAACTGTGACAAGATTCCTGAACACATTTCCATTTTGTTGATGAGTGATTGCAGCCGCTCCAGCCGTCCCTTCAAACTGAAATTCGATGGATTGCCCATCTGGTAAATCATTGGCCCGAAAGACAACCGCTGTCAGATCGCTCATATTATGCTCTACCACATTGAAATTGCTGAATTCCCGCAGTTTTCCATTGTATTGGAGCCCTATTGGAAAATCGACCTGAATACGCACTTGATTTAGCTGCGCACCCGTATTATTGGCAAATTCAATAGTAAATTCTTCGGAACTGGCACAGACTTGTGTGGCTGTAGGAACGCTCAGCTCAAAATCGATGCTCTGTGCGTATGTTGTGCCTAGTTGAAGTGAAAAAATAAGAAATAGCCCCAATGCTTGGTAAAAGTACCTTCTCATAAAAGCCCACGAATTTTTGTAGTTCATTATTCAGTGGGGGGCAAGCAGGAAAAAAGGGGATAAATATTGTTTCCTGCCTCTTTTGTAACAAATCTTAGACCTAAGCTGTCGAATTCGGCTAAAAATTTAATCTTTTTGTGACTAGGTAAAACGGCGGATATGGATAGATGGATTAGAGGATCACTCTATTTAGTAAGCATTTTGTGGTGGAGAATGCGGGGTAGCCTGTTGGAGTGACGCTCCGCTCACTCTGACAGTGAAGCGTGGGCAAAAAAGTAGCTACATAGTGAACACAGCGCTCCATACAAGGCTGAAGCGTAAGCTAGAAGTTGAAAAGTAGGTATTATGAAAGATTTGATGCTGGGCGGCTGTAGTGTTGGAGTGAGCTTGGAGTCACTCCGACACGGGGGGGAGATGTTGGTGGACAAGGTGGTGAACTTGGTTGATCATCACCTGGCTGGAGAAAGATTGGGATTTTAGGCGGGCCTTATTGGCCATTTGCTGGTAGGCTTGGGGTTGGGTTTTGAGGTAGTTGATTTGTTGAAAGAGCTGATCGATGTTGCGTTGGTCAGTGAGATAGCCTTCTTGGCCATCTTCTATGAGCTCAGTGGGACCGCCAATTGGCGGGACAATGCAGGGGATGCCGTAGTGCATGGCTTCCAGGATGGTCATGCCAAAGGTTTCGATCCATTGCTCGGGATGAGAGAGGTTGAGGACGAGGTCTGCTTTTTGGTAGAATTGGTGGACATTGGATTGGCTGGGATAGATGTGGAGATTGGGGCTAATCTTTAGCTTGGCAAAGTAAGTATCTATAGCGGCTTGGTCAGCATTGAGGACGAGATCGAATTGGCAGTCAGGGAGCATGCTGGCGAGTTGGGTGAACTCGCGAACACCTTTGTAGTCTCGCAGGGAGCAGAGCATGAGTAATCTAAACGCTTCTTGCTGATCTCGTTTGTTCTTCAGATTGGCAGCTTTTAGAAAAGCGGAGGAAAGACCATTGTAGATGGTATGACCATTGACCTTGTTTAGGGCCTCTTGTTCTTGGAGATAATGCGAAACAAAGATGGCCTCACTTGCCGTTCGATTGGCGACCCAACGCAAAAAGCGCTTGAGTAAAGCTGGGGAAACACTGGTCTCGTGGATGTGATAGATGACGGGTTTGCCCATTAAAACACCTGCCAAGGCCGCTCCAAAAGGCAATAAAGTATTGACATAAATGATCACATTCTGCTGGCGATAGCGGAGCAGCGTAAGCAACAAATAGAGCTGACTCCACAAATAGGCCATCAAGCGAATCCAGCGCCCTGGCAACCAACGATAAGACAAATGATGGTATTGAGCATCTAAATCAGACAAAAAACCCTGACTGCTGCTGGTGAATAAGGTGGTCTGATAGCCCCTTCGTATCAAACCTTTTAAAATCGTGGAAAAAACCAATGGGCTGCCGCTGTAATCATTTAATAAGTGGACGGCAATGATCTGTTTATTTTTTGGTGCTTGCATAGGTTCTAGGGATTCAATCACAAAGTACTTAGAGATTTAGTAGCGAGTAATTCTTCATATACCGCGCTTAATTGCTCGCCTTTTACATCCCAATCGAATTGTTGGCGAAAACGATTCAAGGCGGCTCGCTTCATTTGTGCTCTTCGATGATCATCATAGTATAAATCGAGCATATGGCTGGCAAACTGTCGACAGCTTTCCTCTGGTTGGCTATAAGGCACGCGATAGGCACAATGCGCATCGACAAACTCGCCTGGACCACAATTGTCAAAACACAAAACAGGTAATCCAGCCGCCATTGCCTCTGCTACCACCATACCCGCCCCTTCATGTGAGGGAAATAAAAAGAGATGTGCCTGCTGGTACAATCGCAGCAATTCTGAGCGATCCATCCAGTGTATAATATCTACGGATTCACCAATTTGCTCCTCTTCTATCATAGCTCTCATCAAAGCCTCTTCTGGACCTTTACCTATCAACTTCAATCGAACGCTGTTTTGATCTTTTTGGGGAAGTTGGTGATAAAAACGAGAGAAAGCTCGAATCGTAATATCAAAACCCTTTAATGCGACAAAACGCCCTACTGAAATGATGGTAAATTCTTTGTTCTGTTCGCTTTGATCGACAAAAAAGTCAGGCGCTGCTTCTGTTCCTACAGATGGAATTACTCGAATTTTATCCGCTAAGTCAGGCCAGCGCTGAGCAATGGTCGAATTCATCGCAATAATTCGAAAAGCCTTTTGACGACAAGTGTAGAGGAAGGGATCAAATTGCCAAAAAGCTTGTTTGAGCCAATAGGTGATTCGATTTTTCCAACGGGCTTTGTCGCTGTAGACCTTCAGATAATCATCTGGTATAAGGGGATGATGACCAATGGGGCCCCAGATCATGGGTTTAGCCAATTGCCAAAGAAAACTAGGCGTCCAGTCATTGTGAAAATTGAGGTTATGACACACATCAAACTCAAAGCCACGGCTTTTAATAAATCGAGGCATCGTCAGCTGCCAAAGGTAGAAATAGAGCAAAGCGCCTCTCTCTTTGCGTTTCCAAAAACGCATCCAATAGGGCCAATCAAAAAAGGCCCATTCGATATTACTGGCTTCTGGCACTTCATTTTCCTGAAGATAGCGCCTGATTTCTGGCTCGTTATTCTCCCTAGTAATCGCAATCACCTGGTGTTTTCGAGCAATTTGGCAGATCATATTCCACCCCATTCCATCTTCTGAGCCCTTATAGGGATTGACGGCATAGGCAGTGATTAAAATCTTGGACATCTTAATGGATTGTAGTTTGAAGGGTTTGGGGGTTTAAATCAACTTTTTCCTTTTTGATCGACTGAATTAGACGAGCAGGAACACCACCAATTACTGAATAAGGCGGAAAATCTTTAGTCACTACAGCTCCCGCAGCGATGACGCAATGCTCCCCCACCTCGACCCCATCCAATACCGTTACCTTGGCACCAATCCAGCAATTATTGCCAATTCGAATACCTTTGCGGCTATGCCCCTGTAAGCGGATGAGTTGTTGGGTGTCGTCAAAAAGATGATTTTCAGGATGGCAACTGAGGTATTGACCAATAATACAATCATCCCCAATCTCTACCCCTCCTGCACCACCAATAAAGGCAAAGGCTCCCAATCCCACATTATTTCCAATTCGTATCCCCTTGCCCAAATCCTGATAGCTGCCTGAGCATTCCAAACGACAGTAAGGACCAATGCGCACATTGCTGCCCAAGTGCAATCCTTCTTTTGACAGGGCATGGAGGTATACCCCTTCTTCCAATTGCAGCCAGGGGCCAAAACGAAAATGCCCTTTTCCAAAAATTCGGACAGATCGACCCAAAAAAACGGGTCCAGTCCAGTGGCCAGAAAGGTAGAGTCGAAAGCCTCTGATTCGACTGATCATTTTTTGAATAATCAAGCCCCACAAATCGCCTAGCCCTACTTGGGGATCAAGCTGAAATTGTGGATTTTTTTGACGAACAATACGAATGAATAAGTTTCTGATCATTGTAGCTCTTTGTAGTTCGAAAAGATGTGATGGAGGGTCTTTTCCAGTTCCGTATTTTCAATGGCTTGATAGCGTTTGAGGTTTTTTTCTTTTTGGTTAAGTTGTTTGAAAAGGTTTTTGTAATCGTCTGTTAGTTGGATAATATCCTGACTGGGCATCTCCTGCTTGCGTTGTAGGATCACCTCAGGCTGGGCATAGAGGAAATAGTTGAGTTGGGGTTTGAAAATTAAGCCATATAGCTGACGGGGCCAATAGCTGTCCATTTGAATATTGGAGCGTTTTCCATCAACGATAAAATCGAAGTAGTAGCGATCATAGAGGATGATATAGCCCCAAAGGGTGTATCTAAAAAAGATATAAAATTGACCAAATAAATAGTCAACGTAGTAATACATAAATCGAATCCAGGAACTAAGCGAGCTTTTATTATTTCCTTGGCGAGGCAGTCTTTGGGCAGAGCGCTGCGAGGCGCCTTCCCGACCGTATTTGTAGGCACTGAGGATGGGAAGGACAGATGGTCGATGTCTGAGCACCACTACTTTTTGACGATAAATATGTTCTAGACGTTGACGGACTTCATTAATGACGGTACTCTTCCCTGCCCCATCTACACCACTAAAGCTGATGGTGAGTCCACGATTGGAGGTCCAGGCAGCAAAGGTATCCTTTAGGTATTGGGCATATCTAAGCAAACGACGATGAGGGCGATTGGCAGATTGACGAGCCAGGGTACGCAGTAATACATGGCGGTTTTGAGCCTGGTAATCAAAAAGGGCTGCTGGCTCCTTGAGTTGCAGCCCATAGCTTTGATTGAGGTATTGAAGAATATCCACCTGCTCCCCATCCAAAAGTTGATCAAAATATTGAGCATATTTAGCCCCTATCGCTGCTTCGTTTAGCCAATTGAATAAAAGCAGATGTTCAAAGAGGACTTTGTTAGACATGGTCAAAATCCCTTCCTCATTTGGCTGTGCATTGGCCAAAACAGCTTGTTCATTCAAGTACTGCCACTCCTTGCGAACAAAGCGAAAGAGTAAATCTATCTGTAAAAAATGATCGTTTTGCAAAAACAAAAAGCAGTGCCAGTGATGGGCTTTTTTAATGACCTTAAGCTTGTACACCATGGACCATTGTGCGATCTGCTGGATAAGCTCAGTCGCTTCCCGCTCCCCCATCAAAAGATCAATATCTGCTGATGCCGCCAAATCGCTAATGGAGCGATCAATGTGTTTTAGCAATACATAAGGTCTATTTTTTAAAACCTTAAACAAGTGTTGTATGGTCGACTGTCTGGGATTCATGAATCAATCATTTATACTGCTAGCCCCGTATTGGGAAAAGGACGATGTACCAATTTTAAAGTGAAAAACATGAACAACAACTGATAAAAAAGAATACCGTAATTGGTCTCACCAAAAATGCCAAACTCCGTAAAGGAATTGATCATCAAAGGGATCAACATACATGCGGCCAAAAGCCGTAGTCGCGAATCTTCAGATCTGTATATGGCAAAACAAGTCACACTCATTTGCAACAAGCAGATCAGCGCACCAATCAAACCCAAATTGATCAGGACCTGAATAAAAGTATTGTGCGTCATCGCACCCGCATAGGAGTGGATACTGGGAAATTTATTGCTAAAGACATTGGGGCTGATGTTCATAAAGCCAAAGCCATAAAGTGGACTCTTGGGAAAACCAATCTCAATCAAATCCTTCCAAAAAGGCAAACGCCCCGTCATACTCATAATCTCATCCATATCCCCCGTTTTTAAGATGATGGTCTGTACGAGAACAGGTATGGCAAAAACGCCAGCGACAACAGAGCCCGCCTTAATCCAGTATTGCTTAGAACGCAAGATAAAAATGCCAGTAACAATTAGATAAGCCCCAAGTGAAGAGCGCGATTGGCTCAAAAGCAGCGCTGCCAAAACAGTCGTCAGGGATATTAAATTAAAGACGTAGAATTGTTTCTTTTCCAGCTCCAAATAAACCATCGTCAGTCCAATCACCGCCAACATACCCAGCTCATTGGGATTGATGATGTAGCCACCTAGGCGATGAACTTCGCCCCCGTGAGTTCCTCTAAAAAAGGTATCTGGATCAATAAAAATACCTGCAATAAAGATGACCATAATGATAAAAATAGAGCGATTGGTAATCCAGATAAAGGAGGGGCCACCATAGTATAGGCCATCGTAGTAACAAAGGAGGCGATAAAAGACGTAGCTAAAGACCATGGTCTCCGTCGTCATAAACCACTGAAGAACCGTGTAAGCGGGATTATTGGTCCAAAATACGGAGAGCAAGCCCATTGTCAAATAGGCCAGATAAAGCCCCATGGGCAGCAGCATTGAATAAGCGACTTTATAACGTGGATTTTGGCGACTCAACATCATCAATAAAATAATGGAAAGTCCAGTCATCAAAAATCGTAGACCAATTTTAGCCACCCTGGTTAGGGCAATGGAGTCTGGGAAGAGCGTAAAATAACTACTGATTCGAATACCAATCATCAGCATCAGCAAATACAGGAAAGCTTTTGCCCAAGGATGATCCTTATGGGGGATATGTTGATCAAGCAAGCTCATTGACCACCGTGGGATTTAAAGGGCTTTCAATAGCTGACGGACCTTTTTCATAAACGCGAATGAGCTTTTCTGCAATGACTTCCCAATCAAACTCTGCGCGAGATAAGCGCAGGGCATTATCGCGTTGGTCTTCCAGGCGATTGACTTTAAAGGCTTGCTCTAATGTTTGCATAGCTTTGGCAATGTGTGTTGCCTCATTTTTCTCTAGTGCAATCCCTGCATTATAATGGCGAATGTAATCAGCCGTGTTGGTCGCTTCGCTCACTAGACAAACTAGGCCCATGGAGGTGGCCTCCACAACAGATAAGGGAAAACCCTCTGTTCTGGATGGATGAACAAAGACATCCATATCCGCTAGTAATTCGTATTTTTCATCGCCGTATTTTGCTCCATAAAACAGGACCTCATCCTGAATCCCCAGGTCTTGTACCAGCTTTTGTAGAGCGGACATATCTTGGCCATCACCAATGATGCGCAACTGTCCAGTTCCGCCCTCCAAAAGGTATTGGTGAAAACCCTCCATCAACAAATCCAAACCCTTGACTTGCATTTTGATTCGACCGCAAAAGCCAAAAACCAATTGTTGCTGGGTACGGGGAAATACAGCAGGGAGCTTATTAAAATCCTGCCCATTGGGTAAGAGGAATTTAGGCGCCTTGGGAAGGAGTTGGTCTAAATGTGTAAAAGCAGTTTTACCAAAGATGTGTACAGCCTTGGCATTGAGCAGATTATGCCGTTCAAAGCAATAAAAATACAGCTTTTTCATCCAGGCATTCTTTTGCATAGCGATTGGGCTAAAGGCGCCGTGAGAAGAATGCACATAGCCAATTTGCCTTTTCTTTAAGCGCTGGGCAATCCTGAAAAATACAGGAATAAAGGTGCCGTGTATATGAACGATAGCCTCCAAAGGAAGCTGATCAATAGCCGCTGCCAATTCCTCACTCAGCGCAAAGGGTCTTTTGGGGGGCTGGAACAAGATCGTCTGGTATCTTCGAGGTGGATAATCGTGTTTTTCACTTTTAGTGATGCCCCAAAGCAGGACTTCATGCCCCATTGCTGATTGGGTCTTGGCCAGATAATGCGCTACCTGATTGACCCCATTCATGCGAAGCGGATTTGCTTTACCCAATACCAAATGGATGATTCTCATAGTAACGATACGCTTTTCTTAAAAAATAGACATAGACCAATTGCGCAATCAATTGGGTGACAAATAAACCCAACATAAAACCATACAAACCCCAGGCCCTCACCATGGGATAGGCTGCCATCAAACTAAATCCAGCACTCAATACATAGGCCACAAAGATGGGACGCGTATCTTCTAAAGTACGCAAGGCAAAACGCAATGGATGACCAATAAAAATCAAAATATAAATCAAGCAGTAACCCAATAGCACAAAGGCATAGGCTACATATTCTTCTCCATATAGAAAACCAATCAGATAAGGAGCAAACAGCGCTACAAACGATAAAAGCAGTAAAATACCCAGCCCCATCTGCCAACTCACCGTGATCAAATACCGCGAAAGACCAGCAAAACCCGCTTCTCGATAATGCGCTGCTGCTTTGACAGGAATGACATTTTCCATCGTCAAAAACAAGACATGCAGCAAACCCATGATATTTTGGACCATGCGAATGGCGCCAATAGCTACCGCTCCCAAAATCGCTCCTGCTGCCAAGACAAACAAATTACCTGATGCCCACTGCAATAGCGCCGTCCCCAATAACCACTTCGCAAATTGGTAATGCTTCTGACTAATCTCCC
>JBCBDH010000198.1:0-9647 GCA_038529855.1 Bacteroidota bacterium
ATTTTATCGCGCTGTTGGAAAACAAAACGGGTATTTCGCTAAGCTTATCAACAGTTAAGCGAATTTGGAGTATGGATTATAATGGGCATCCGCATCCCACTACCCTAGATGCCTTGGCCCAATTTCTAGATTATGACAATTGGCTCAGCTTCCAAGCACATCACAAAGCACAGATTTTGTCTGGTCAGCCTAAACAAAATGCCAATTCCTCAAGAGGGCGAAAAAGGCTATTGCTGATGCTTTTCTTATTTGTAGTAGGGCTTGGCTTTATCCTGCTCTTAAAATATGCTGCTGGACAAAAGCACCTCGCCAAGCCATCCGCCAATTCGCCCCGCTTTTCCGCCTTTAATGCCCAGACCACGGGCCTGCCCAATACGGTCATCTTCAAATACGATCTTGCTGATATAGAGGCAGATAGTTTTTTTATACAACAATCCTGGAACCCACTAAATCGACAGCGAATTAGTCGAGAAGATTCTGTGTTGACAAGCATTTATTATTATCCAGGCGTACACACTGCCAAACTTATTGCCAATGAAACCGTTGTTAAAAAAGACACGCTAAACATCTACTCCAACGGCTGGGTCGCTACGGCACTGAATACCAAAAAGGGGCCAATACCCAGCTATATTCCACTAGAGGAAGTCGATGGAAAGCGAAAATTGGAGATGACAAAGGCACGCCTAGTCAAGTACCACTCCACAATCGACCAAGACCTTGAGCTAAGCTACTTCTATGTAGCGCCTATGGCAAAAGTATCAGGAGATCATTTTGCCCTGCTTGCTCAATTAAAAGCAGATAGCTTATTGAATATCACTTGTCCCAGCATTCGCCTGATGGTGATCGGAACGTTGGAGACCCATGCTATTGGCCTAATAGATAAGGGCTGTGTGCACAGCGCTTTTGCCAAGTTTGGGAAGCAGGTGATCATGGGGAAAAACAGCGACCTTAGCGCTCTGGGTATTTCGGTATATAAAGAACAACAATTATCGATAGACCTTCAAGAGAAAAGGGTCCGTGTCTACCTCAATGATCAGCTGGCCTTAGAAACGACTTATGAAAATAGTATTGGTGATATTACTGGTCTCGGTTTTTCCTTTTCGGGAGTAGGTCGAGTGGATTCAATCAAGCTCAATAATTACGATGGACAGGTAATTTTTACCTATTAATAAGAATGGCCAATCTGTTTGAAAGGATTGGTTGATAAAATATTATGAATAGTCTACCATGCTAAAGATTGGATACCTCTTGCTAAGTCTGCTAATGACCATTATTGTTTACCTAATGGGTCATTATGCCATTAATCAAAGCACTGCTGAAGCTGAAAAAAATAAAAAAAGAGCAAGCTTGCTCCTTGGCTTATGCCTATGGCATCTTTACCTCTTTCTCCTTGGCTCCTCTGGTTATTTAACTGATCTGAGTTTTCCGCCCAGATTTGTTACCATGATGATCCTCCCTGCCTTTTTATTTACGGGCCTATTTTTAGCCAGGCATCGAAAAAGCCAATGGATACAAAGCATTCCCCCTTACTGGCTAGCTGCTTTTCAATCCTTTCGATTGATCATCGAAAGCCTTTTTGTCTTCACCCTAGCTGCTGGCCTGCTCCACAAAAACGTAACCATAGAAGGTTATAATTACGATATGGTATTTGCTTCCACAGCTCCCATCGTCGCCTTCCTCGCTTATCGCTCCAAAGTGCTCCCCAAAAATTTATTAAAAATATGGAATTACGCAGGTCTATTGGTCATCGCCAGTATCATCATTCTATTTACGACAACGATCTATTTTCCAGCGATTTACGGCCCAGATACGGCCCCCTTTCCCAATGATTTTGGCTGGTATCCCTACATCCTCGTTCCCGGTTTTCTGATGCCTTTAGCCGTATTTATCCATATTTTATCACTGGTACAGTTAAGCGCCAAGCAATAGGCTGATTGAAAGCCCGTTTCTCTGACAAAAAAAATTGATGATTTCGATGTGATGAATTTATTGGAATTATGATTGCAATAGTAAATAATTTACTATTATTGCAACAAAGTTGCGTTAACGGATGTATTTGTATCGAATATAGGTACAGAATGGACTCAGCGCTACCCATATTTGGTACAATAAGAGAATACAGAGCAACAAGCACCGTTAAATCACTTTTCAACAAGCATAACTATGATATCAAAATTAACTTCTCAATCAGATATGTTAGGCGCAATGGCTAGCGGACTATGTGTTGTCCATTGCATGGCCACCCCTTTCCTATTTATCGCACAGAGTTGTTCTACGACAAGCAGTTGTTGTGACTCTGGCCCTATTTGGTGGAGTTCGATTGATCATATTTTTATCGGGATCACCTTTTTTGCGGTTTATCATTCAGGTAAACATACGACTGCTCAATGGCTAAAGTATGCGATGTATGCTATATGGGTCATTCTGTCTGCCTTGATTTTAAATGAAAAGTTTGCTTTCATTCCGCTTTCTGAGATGTTGAAATATACAGCTGCTTTTGGATTGATTGCTTTACATTTATACAATCTAAAATATTGTCAGTGCGCCGATGAAGCCTGCATAGCAACTTAATCGGTTCCAAAGTCAAATATGGGAGAAAAGGAAATCATTAAAATACCTGTTACGATACTAAGTGGTTTTCTTGGAGCGGGAAAAACCACTTTTCTAAACCATCTGCTTCAGGAAAATGAACAGACCCGTTATGCCATTATTGAAAATGAGTTTGGCCAGCAAGGCATTGATAATGAGCTCATTGTACGACCTGATGAAACCATTGTCGAACTTAATAATGGATGTCTCTGCTGTACCCTCAATGATAATTTATACGATATCCTAAACGAACTCTTCGAACGCAGAAGCGATTTTGATGAAATCATCATTGAAGCTACGGGGGTCGCTGATCCCACTGGCCTGGCACAGCCCTTTATCGCCCATCCATTGGTCAAAAAACACTTTCCGCTTACCTCGATTATTTGTTTGGTAGACGCCCCTCTAGTCGAAAGTCAAATAGAAGAAACCGAAGAAGCCCTCACTCAAATTACTTTTAGCGATATACTGCTGATCAATAAAATCGATTTGGTGTCCAAACAAGAGGTCACCCGATTAGAACACCAGCTACAGCAATTAAACCCACTGGCCAAGATTCTTAAAGGACATAAAGAGCAATTCCCAGAAATTGAATATCACCATGTAAATAAAAAGTTAGAAGAACTCCTGTTTCATTCCCAAAATGAAGTAGAACTCAACGCAGGGCAACTGAACTTCCCCGTTCAGAAACCCCACGCACACCACCACCATCACCACACCGAGCAGGTTGTCAGCCACACCTTTACCTTTGATCGCCCCTTCGATTTTAAGGTATTACATCACCAATTATTAGTCTACCTTACCTTCCAGTCTAAGGGATTGTATCGAATTAAGGGTTTGGTTTGGCTAGCCGATAAAGATCAGCAATATGTTTTACAGTCTGTAGGCAAGCGACTGGATATGGAAGAGAAGCGAGCCTGGGGAGCAAAGGAAGAGAAGCAAAGCATCTTGGTCTTTATCGGTAAAAACCTGCAAAGACAAGGATTGGAGCGATTGCTCAATAGGTGTTTTGCTAAAGGGTAGGCTGTAGGATAGCGCCCTTTTTTCTAGGCGATAGAGTAGACCTAATAATTTCTGTGTCAAAGAAAAAATGGATGTTAAAAAAATAAGGCGCTGAAAAACAGCGCCTTACGTAATTTTTGGGTAAATGACCGGATTTGAACCGGCGACCTCTGGAACCACAATCCAGCGCTCTAACCAACTGAGCTACACCTACCATTTACTTTTTTGCTTTGACACCTTCTGACACAGCATTTTTTAATAAAGCGATGCAAAGATAAAATAAGTTCCAGAAACTAAGGACATTTTTTAGGGAAAAATTGAACCAGTTGCTGCAGTAAAATTAAGCGATCAGCTAGCGCAGCAGCTTTGCCAGTTGTTGGTGGAATGCGCGAAAATCACCTAGATTATTATGTCCACCCCCGACGATCGTTGTCAGGATTTTGGGGTCCTTGGCGATTTTACTCAGCTCAAGAGCTTGGGCATAGGGGATCAGCTCGTCAGCAGTGCCGTGGAAGAGGTGAACGGGGCAATTGATGTTTAGGATGTTTTGATCGTTGCGCATGTGGTATTTGAGCAAGAGTTGGACGGGGAAGATGGAGGTCTGGTTTCGGGCCATATCGAGGATGCTACTGTAGGGGGTTTCTAGAATCAGCAGTTTGGGCTGCACAATGGTGGCCAGTTGGCAGGCAAAACCCGAACCAAGGGAACGGCCGTAAAGTACAATATCTTTTTCCTCATACTCTTTTTGTAATTCCCGATACCAAAACAAGGCATCATCGTAGAAGGCTTGCTCGCTCCAGGGGCCACTGCTTTTGCCATATTGGCGATAGTCGGGCATCAGGACTTCATAGCCATGGGGTCGAAGATGGTCGGCATTGTATCCCCAGGTATCCAGGGCACCTGCATTGCCGTGTAGATAGAGGACAACTCCCTTGGCTTTAGGCTGTCGGAAATACAAGGCGTGAAGCGCTACTCCTGGCTGAGGTTCTGCGAAGCGCTCTTCGACCTGATCAAATTGCGAAAAAACGTAATTTGGACTCAATTTTGTGGGATAGAATATCAGACGTTCTTGCAGAAAATATAGTGCCATCGCAACGAGGACATAAACACCCGTTAGGGCCAAAAGCAGCTTGTACATCATCTTGGAGAGATTTGGCAATTTTAAGTCGTTCAGGTAGCTTAATTGCGGGCAATATAGAAAACAAAATGTCCAGGCCACCTATTTATTCCAAAAAAAGAATAAATTTGTTAGACACCTGTCTGGTTTACCCACACCTGAAAATACCACGCCTAATTGATGCTGCCCGCTTGGGCGTCTACCATGCCATGAACACTCGATTGGTACAGCTATTCAGTTTTGAATAAACAAACAACATATGAAGCAATCCCTTACCCTGTTATTTTTACTCCTTGGCCTATCCAATCTTTCGGGCCAGTATATTTTCAATGGCAATCTCATTGGTACTTGTAATGCCACCTTTAGCGATAGCGGCGGACCCAATAACGATTATTCCGCTAATGAGACCATCGAAGGCTTGATCTGCCCAGATTTAAGTACAGGAACCCATATTCGCCTCAATTTGGCCAAAATTGATCTTGGAGCAGGGGATAGCCTCTGTTTTTATGATGGTATTGATACCAATGCACCTTTACTGGATTGCTTAACACCCCCGCTTTTATTTAACAATCTACTGGTGCAAGCCACTGCCGCTAATACGACTGGCTGTTTGCTCTTGCGTTTTGTTTCTGATGCGGTAGATCAAGGATCGGGTTGGGAAGCTTTTATCAGTTGCGAACCCGCCTGCCAAAGGATTGAGGCAGAGTTGGTCACTACCAATCCACCCGTTTTGCCTAGCCCAGGCGATTGGATTGACATCTGCCCAGGCGAGGAGGTGACTTTTGAGGCCCGCGGCAGCTATCTCCAAAGTGGTCAGTTTTACGAACAATCAGATGATCGCTCTGTGTTTCGCTGGAATTTTGGAGATGGGAATTTGGCAGAAGGGACCACCGTTAGCCACACCTTTGAAGAACCTGGTGGTTATTATGTACAATTGATTATCCAGGATAGTTTTGGCTGTAGCAATACGGAATTACTCAGCCAAAGAGTTCGCGTATCTACACGGCCTGACTTTGAGCTGGCAGGAGATTTACCTCCCTTTGTCTGTGTGGGCGATACCCTGGAATTAGCCGCCTTGGTGGGCAATACTGATCCCAATTTTGAGGTCTCTGTACAAGGAACAGAAGGCTCTTTTCAGACAGAGGGCACTCGCTATGAATCCCTCGACCTCCCTGATGGCGATGGCGCTTCCTACGAAACCAGCGTCACCCTGGCTGGTTTTGCTCCTGGGCAAGTACTCACAGATATTAATGATTTGCAGAGCATCTGTGTAAATATGGAGCACTCTTATCTATTTGATCTGGAAGTGACCCTTATCTGTCCCAATGGAAAAGAATTGACCCTGGTCCAACAAACCAGTATCCAAACTGAAGTCTTCCTTGGCCAACCCTTTGAAGGCGATGATTTTAATACCCCTGATCCTCCCGCCCCAGGTGTAGGCTTTGACTATTGCTGGACCCCCAATGCCAACAACAGCACCTGGACGGTCTATGCCTCTTCCCAACAACCAGGCACCCTTCCCGCAGGTGACTACGCCGCCCACGAAGCCTTTAGCGAATTATTGGGCTGCCCCTTAAATGGGGAGTGGACCCTAAGAGTGACGGACTTATGGGTAGAGGACAATGGTTGGATATTCAACTGGAGCATCAATTTTGACCCCGCTCTATTTACCGCTGAGGAAACCTTTACTCCCGCTATTGCTCAATACCAATGGGGGAACCATAACAACTTGATTGCCCAATTCAATGACTCTATTGCAGGAGTCCCCAATAATGCTGGAGCCGTCCAATACCAGTTTATGCTGACGGATGCTTTTGGTTGTGATTACGATACCCTGGTCCAGATTCCTACCTTACCACCCACGCATCCTGATTGTTTTAGCTGTGCTGATGCACTGAACGATCTGCGGGATACTAGTATTTGCGATGGAGATTTGGTCTTTGTTGACGCAGCAGCTAGCAATGCCCTAAATGCAGAGGATATTACCTTTGATGCCTTTCCCAATTACGATTTTAACGGCATCAATCATCCTACGACCAATGCCTATGCCGCTGCTTTGGAAATCAATAGCTTGGCAGCCAATATGCTCAGCGACCCCTATGATCAAATTCGCTCCGTCTGTATCAATTTAGAACACACTGATTTGTCCCAAGTGGAAGTGTCTTTGCAGGCGCCTGCTGGACAAATCCTTTTTCTCTCTACAGGTAATGGCCAAGCAGGTGATGCCTATGCGCAAACCTGCTTTAGCCCAACAGCTACTACGCCCATCGCCAATGCAACAGCTCCTTTCACAGGGAGCTATGGTGCGGAAGGCGACTGGACCGTTCTCCAAAATAGCCCCGTCAATGGTACTTGGCATTTATTGATCACGGATAATAGTGGCAATGATTTGGGAGGAAGGATACAGGATTGGTCCATCACTTTTCAAAATGAAGTGGAGACCATTTATAGTTGGAGCCCCAATAATGGCCTGTCTTGCGACGACTGTCCTGATCCCATTATCAATACAGACGTCACAACGCTCTACCAGATTGAATATAATGACAGCTATAATTGTCAGCAAGTAGAAAATATAGAAGTAGAGGTCCAAAGCCGCTTTCCCGCGCCCAATGTACAATGCGGCTTGGGGGCACCAGATGCCCTACTCTTTGAGTGGCCAGCTATTAATGGGGCGATGGGCTATGAGGTGAGTCTGGATGGAGGAACAACTTGGTTGACCCCCAGCAGCCCAACTGCTCATTTGGTCAGTGGACTAAATGTAGGAGAAGATATTAATCTACAAGTAAGAGCAATTTCCAACAACCTGCGTTGTGAATCAGAGATTGCCACGGCCTCTTGTCGTTTTGAGGGTTGTATGATGATGATTGATACCTCCATGACAACGCCTCCAAGCTGTTATGATACCAATGATGGAACCATTATCATGACCCAAACAGGTGGCTTATCCCCCATATCCTATTTTGCGGATGGAGCAGGGCCTTTTACGGCTTTGATCAATGGGGTAGATGCGGAGGAAAATGAAATCATTGCCATAGACGCGATGGGTTGTAGCGATACGATATATGTTACCATCCCCAATTCGCCCGATTCCATTGATGTGGAATTTGTGGAATTGCCCGTCAATTGTTTTAATGGAATGGATGGGGCATTGACCGCAGTGGCTAGTGGTGGGCAAGGACCTTATAATTATGTATGGGGAACGACTCCTACTAGTAATGGACCCATACTCAGTAATATTGGTGCAGGCAATTATGCAGTTACGGTTTTTGATGCCAATTTCTGCATCAAGGTGGACATTGGCAGTCTGGAAAATCCCAGTCTACTGGCCGCCTTTACGGATGCTGATTCCGTGACTTGTAATGGGGGAAGCGATGGCCAGGCGGTCATTACTCCTCTTGGTGGTACATCACCTTATACCTATCAATGGAGCAATGGCGCTACAGATAGTATCATTAATAATGTGGAGGCTGATTTGTATACGGTTATCGTAACAGACAGTCGTTCTTGTTCAGATGTCTTTTTGGTAGATGTAGGGGAGCCTGAGGCCGTATTGGTGCAAGCAACCCAAACTGTCTTTGGCTGTTTTGGAGAACAATCCAGTGAGGCCATTGCGATGGGGATGGGCGGTACGCCACCTTATACCTATGAGTGGAGCAATGGAGCGACTACGGCTGCTGTTACGGGGTTGGACTCCATATTGTATAGTGTGACGGTGACAGATGCGGAGGGCTGTAGTTTTACAGAACTGCTTCCCATAAGCGAGATGTTGCCGATTGAGGCCAGTTTGTTTGTTAGTGATGTTTCCTGTTTTGGGGCAGCGGATGGCAGTTTGGCCATTATGGATGTGAGCGGAGGGAGCGGAAATGGCAGTTTGGGAGATTATTCCTATACCTGGCTAACTGACCCTGTTCAGAATTCGCTAATCATTGCCAATCTTTCTGGGGATACCACTTATTCGCTGATCGTAACAGATGATCAAAACTGTGCAGATACCTTTAGTGTCTTTTTGGAAGAGCCTTCCGAAATTTTAGTGACTTTGGAAACGACGAATGCCAGTTGTAATGGACTACCTGATGGTCAGGCGGAGGTAACTAGTGCGACTGGGGATTTTGATGTCTTTACCTATCAATGGGATTTTAATACAGGGAACCAAACCACCCCACTGGCGGATAGCCTGATGGCAGGGATGTATGGGGTTGTAGTGACGGATAGCTCTGGTTGTAGTGTGGATACGACAGTGGTGATTGGTCATCCTGATGTTTTGGAGCTGAGTTTTGAAGTGGAGGAAAATAGTTGCCCCAATGATTCAGCGGGTGTAATCAATACTATTGTGATGGGGGGAACGCCTGGATATTCCTTCCAATGGTCAAATGCTAGCCAATCTCCAACTTTAAACGACTTGCCCGCTGGATGGTATTTCCTTACCTTGACCGACCAGGAAGGCTGTGCAAAAGTCGACTCCGTCTTGCTGGAAAATCCTGATGGATTGAGTATTCGAGCAGATGGGCCCATTTTGGATTGCAGAGGTGATCAGGATGGTCAGATCATCGTACAAGCTATGGGTGGATTGCCTCCTTACCAATACAGTTTGGGTGGAGAAATCTTTGGAAGTGCCAGCAATTTTCTCAATCTCACTGCGGGAACCTATGATATTTTTGTGGTCGATGCGCAGGGTTGTGAAGCATATGATGATGTGACGATATTGGAACCTTTTCCCTTTTTGCTAGATGCTGGTCCTGACCTAGAGATGTTTTTAGGGGATAGCCTGCAGTTGGATGTTGATATCATCAATGGAGCGGGAGATATACAGATCAGTTGGATAGCACCCTACGAAGGAACCCTATCTTGTCCTCCCTTCCAACCCAATTGCCTCAATCCCTGGTCCACGGCGCTAAGTACGATCACTTATGAGGTATATGGCGTAGATGAAAATGGCTGTGAG
>JBCBDH010000199.1:0-9625 GCA_038529855.1 Bacteroidota bacterium
TAAAAGGATCAATGGTATTGGGCTGGAAGAGTTTTCCGTGGATAAGATCGAGTTCGTAGTAAAATATCTTATTTTTTTGAGCCTGGCCAATAAAGGCTACAGTTAAAAGGCCAAGGAGCAATAACAATTTCCTCATGAAGATGAACGGTTTGATTAGCTTTCTCGAATTTACGCGATTTCGCTTAGATGGATGCGATTTTGAAACGAAATTGCACAACAAGTTCTTATAATAGGTCGCCCTAAAAATCAATGGAAGCCCTGTGGTTTGACACTTTTTTTCTATCTTTAAACAAAGAGCCTACCCTACACCTACTGTATAAGCTCTAGTCTCAGAATAATACCGCTTCGAAAACTGAAACTATGTTACTTAAGCGACACGCCCTTATCTGCATTGGTCTATTCCTTATTTCCGGCTTTCTGAACGGTCAGTTATTGATTAGCTTTTCCAATCCTGGGCCTATAAATGGCCTACAGGTTTGCGATTCTGCCCGCTTTGAAGTGATGCTTCAAAACAACAATGCAGATACGGTAAAGAGCCTGACCTTGCAAATTGATTTTCCTCAGGGGATGAGCTATAACTTGGGGAGTATGGTCAATGGTCAAGAGGCAGATGTCAGTAATTTGCAAAGTCCTTTATTTGCTCTAGAAGTACTGGCACCTGGTCAGTCAGGTACTTACGCCTTTTGGGCCAGTGCGGCCTGCGAATTAGTGGATGCCATCAACTCAGGAGCGCTATTTGCCAATAATATCGCAGCCAATTACGAGGGCGGAAGCAACTCCCTCATCACCGATAATTACCTCATCGAAACGCCGCTGCTAGTCATCACCAATAGCACCAATCTCAGCCTAAGTGGCCAGCCTGGTGATATGGTAACGAGAAGTTTTACTGTCAGAAATACCCGATTGGGGAGCTTATCTAATCTTCAGCTTCGCGACGAACACAGTGGAGGTATGATTATTCGCTCTCCTCAAGGAACTGACATTTCTACTGATCCCAATATATTTGAATTACGCTTGACGGGTACTGATTTTATGGCTATTGGAGATGGAGATGCCCTTTTTGAACTAGATGAAAGTATCACCATCATCGAGGAAATTGAAATTACTGATTGTGGCTTTCCTCCTGAGAATAATCTATCCAATGTCACCGCTTTGTGGGGCTGTAATGCTGCCATCTGTCAGGAAACAACTCCTGTTGAAGCGAGTATTACCTATTTTCCCAATCCTGCTGCCCCCAATCTGGAGTTCAGACCCGATTTGCAGCTTCCAGAATGCTTTTGTGGGCCAATTGAAAATCGGCAGGGTATGTTTATCGAAAATACGGGAGATGATGTAGCCCTTGACATTATGCTGCGACTGCGGCAGCGAACGCCTGGCGGTGGTATTGACCCCTCTGGCGTGCTGATGGATAGCAGTGGGGTGATTTCCAGTCCATTGGCGGTGGGCGATACTTTGCTGAATACCATCCCCGAATGCAATTCACCAGATAATTTATTCAAGGTGATTGATGTGGAAATTCCTCAATTGGGGATTGGAGAGACGGTGTATCTTAGTTGGCCTGTTTACCATTGTTCTTTTGACTGTTCCAATAGTGAGTTTATTCAGAATTGGGGTTATGACTATGCCTTTTCCAAAACTTGTCCGCCCGATCAAACGACTGAAGCTTTTTTTCTAAGCGTAAGGGATACCATCGACCTGCGTACACTGTCCTTTCTCAATGACGTGGATACCCTGATGGGGCTACCATTGGAAACCTATACCTATCAAGTCAGTTCTCCTTTCTTGATGGCACCAATGGGAACATTGAACATACAGTTTGAGATTCCTTGTATTTATGGCTGGGCCGATAATCCTTTGGTATTGGGAGGCCAGGGGCCGAATAGCGTGGCAGTGGAGGAAAACGACAGTACGGTAATCATTGAGGTGGAATATTCTTTGCCCTTCCCAGATTCTTTATTGACGATGGATTACGATTTGAGCGTTTTGTGTACGGAATCTTGCACGGAAGTCTTCTGTCAATCTTCGCTGCTCACCTCTTGTCCAGAGCCTTGCGGGCCTCCTCCAGAGCAATTGTTTTTTAACATGATCACCCAATTAAATCCTGATGATGATTGTTTGGAGGGTTGTGGATTGACGAGTTGCCAGCCTGTTCCCTATAATTATCCCTGTGATAAAGAGAATTGTCAGGATACGATTCCGGGTTATGTGCTATTTGATTACGATCTTTTTAGAACCAATTTTGGACTGCCAGATAATGATGATGATCGCTTGGCAGATGCCAGTGGCGTGATTAATCCCTCTCTTGTTCGGCGTGATCGAGCTATTCCTGGCGACACAATTCGCAGCACAGTAAGTGGTATCGTCGTAGGGGACGTACCAGGAGTAACGTTTAAAAATGGTTTTGTTGACATCGCTTTCATACCTGATGGCCCACTCGGTGCTCCAGGTAATTTCCGGCTTCTCACTGCTCAGGGGATGCGCCCGATAAAAGCGGATTTGCGCATTTACGACCAAAGTAGTAATCAGTATTACGATTGCCCCAACGTCGTTCCTAGCATACCCTTTACCCTCCCACTTTCTGTACAATACATTGCCAGATACGATTTGAGCCCCGAAGTATTGAACGCCAATGGCTATAGTATTCCTGCTGATCTATTATATGAGAATGGGGATTCGATTTTTCTGACTTCTGATTATCGCATCGACTACAATTTACAAAATGAGGATACGACCAGTAATCTACCAGGTCGACTTATGGTGCAGGTCGAACCAGATATTTATCTTTCCAACGACCCCAATTTACCTCGAACGGAATTGTACAGTTGCAATTGCTCTGCAGATATCCTGGACATCAGTGGGTATAATTTATCTATCCTGCCTGGTGTCTATCCCGTTCCACCCTGCGACACCTCTGAATACAGTAGTGGTAGCTTTATCAGCTTACAATTAGCGGAGGGCAATTTCTTCCCTTTTGAGCATCGAAGTATTGGGCAATTGGGCCAATGGGAAATTGCCCTGCCGCCAACCTTCAGCCTACACAGCAGTCGACTGGCTTTTCTACAGCTCCAAGACCAAATTGATCTGCTGTTCAACGATCCGTTACCAGCCAGTTTTAATGGTTTGGAATGGCAGTTTGATACGCGAAAATACTTTGAGACCCCGCTTGATGAGGGTTTTACCTTGTTGATTCAATATTCTTTTGAGGCTGATTGTAAATTATCGGGCAACTTCCCTATCCAGACGTATGCCCATATGGAAAATGTCAACACAGGCCCTGGACCAACTGATTTTGTTGAATTTGAAGAAAATGAGGTGGGCTTAAGACTATTGGTGCCTAATGTGCTGATGAGCGCTCCACTGAGCAGTAATACGAGCTTTGATAACAAAGGCCGCTGGAATTTTGATCTGTTTAATCGACCAACCATGATCGCCTCCGCAGAGAGCGATACCGCTTTCAATTGCTGGTTGTACATGACATCTCCTAATGGTTTGCTTGATGATTTTGAGCTGTTTGATCGTTTGACTGGCCAGCCTATTCCGGCCATCAATGGTATTTTCCAATTAGGGGATTTGCTTCCCAACGACAGCTTTTATTTACAAAGCATCGTACAAAATAATAGCTGTGCGGAAGAGGCCCTGGAAGTAAATTATGGCTGGGATTGTGATCCCTATCTCAATACGATTACGGTCCCCTGTTCTGATCGAAGCAATACCTTTACAGTAATTTCCCCACCCGCAGAATTAGAGCAATTGGTTTTTAGTCCAGTCAGCCCCCATCCGCTTTGCGATACGGTAGACTACCATACAATTGAATTTTTTAATGCAGAGCAGGGAACGGCTTATGAACTAATTGTCGAAGCACAACTCCCCCCAGGGATGGAGATTGTACCAGGTTCTAGCCAGTTGGCTTATCCTACTGGAAGTACTTTTTTCGATATTGGAGAGCCCACCAATATTGGGGGTAATCTATGGCAATGGCCTTTGTCAGTACTCAATGATTCTATCCAAGCCAATGGCTTTCCAGGAATCAATAGCGCCCCAGACAACAGTGCTCAACTGAGATTCAGGACCACAACCAACTGCGACTTTATCTCTGGTGCAGCGATTATCTTTTTAGTCGCAGGCCAACAAAACTGCAATACGCCTACCAATACCCTCGCTGAGGCAGGCGATCCTGTAGACGTAGTTGATGTATTCGCTCCCTATAATGCCAGCATCAGTTTGTCACAGGCTGAGGCAATTGGCTGTTCAGATGAGGTATTGGTCAATGTACAATTCGTAGCTTCTGCAACAACAACGGCTGCAGATAGCTTACAGATTAGTTTGCCTTCAGGGGTGAATTATCAGATTGGCTCTTTTCAGGCAGGCCAGAATATGACCAACACTCCTCCTGTGATCATTCAAGACCCAGGACAACAGGTTTTAAAATGGAAATTACCAGAGGGCGTAACAGCTGGATTACCTATTGCCTTTCAGATTAGCCTGACGGGCTTCGAAGCATTGGATTGTGGAAGTAATTTGATGCAGGCTAGAGCCGTAGCGCCTGCCAATGCACTTTGCGCAGCCGATGGGCTGTCTTGTTCGATTTTAGTAGAAACAGGCAGTAGTTTTCTCAACCTCAATATCCAACGTCCTGAGTATGATTTGACCAGCCTATCGCTGAGTGCAGTGGAAAATGGCAATGGCTTCACGATTGACTATATTTTGGAAGGAAACAACCAGGGCTTTAGCTCTGAACCACCTACGATAATTGACTTTTACGCCGATTTAGATGGCTCTCAAAGTCTAAGCTCAGGTGATGAATTGCTCCATTTTGTTAACTACACAACAATACTCAATGAAGGCGATATCTTTAGTCTTAGTGGCCAATTTGATGTTTCGGCCGATCAGCTTTGTTCGATCATGGCCTTGATCGACCCAGCCAGTAACTGTGCTTGTCAAACAGATTTGATTGTTCCCAATGTACCCATTCAACTGCCCCAAATTGCAGAGAACATTTGTCCAGGGGATAGTTTGACACTGGGGCCAGCAGCTGTTCCAGGGCATATCTACCAATGGACGCCTGATCTATACCTCTCTTGTTCGGATTGTGCCAATGCCCAATTTTCTTTTGATAATCTTGGTGAAACGGATAGCCTATTCTATTATACCCTAACGGAAGATCGCGGAGCAGGCTGCATTTTTGAGCAGACTTATGAAGTTCGCGTTCCCCCTCGACTGCGTCTCCTCGGCGAAGAGGAGGCCATTTGTTTTGGGGATGAGTTGACTTTGAGTACGGTGACCGCTGCCACCTATTTTTGGCAAGGGGAAGGAATCACTAATCCCACCTCAGCTACTCAAATGGTTAGCCCAAGCACTTCTTCTTTCTACACCGTTCAACTCACTGATGATGATGGTTGTATTGCCACTGATAGCCTATTTGTAGAAGTCAATCCTCAACCCATCGCTGAGGCGGGTACAGATACCACCTACTGCGATAATAGCACGGCCCAATTACAAGCTGATTTTGATCCAGCCAATGATTACGAATGGTCGCCTGCCAATGCCCTCAGCAATCCTATGATTTACAACCCAACCATCGCTAATGGACAATCGGGCTGGTATGTGCTGACGGTGACCAATGCTTTTTCTTGTACTGCCATTGATTCTGTTAATGTCGCTTTTTCTGTCCCTCCTGTACTGAGCCTGAGCGGAGGCAGCAGTATTTGTCCTGGGGAGTTTGCTACATTGGAAGCCAGCGGTGCCGCTACCTATAATTGGAGCCCCGCGACAGGTTTGGATTGTACGACCTGTCCAATTGTACAGGCTAGCCCAAGTGAAGATACTTGGTATGTGGTAACAGGTACAGATGCTTTGGGTTGTAGCAGTGTTGATAGTGTGTTGGTAAGTATTAGTGGTGCTTTATTGGCGACCGATGCTTTGAGTATTTGTGAAGGGGAAAGCACGTCCATTTTTGGCAATACCATCAGTGAAGCTGGGCTTTATTGTGATACGACCATAACAGCTGCTGGCTGTGATAGCATTATTTGTATTGATTTATCCCTGGTTGGGGCGGTGAATACAGAATCCCAATTATCGCTCTGTATTGGAGATACTGTAGAGATTGCAGGTGAATTGTATACAGAAGCGGGTTTTTACTGCGATACCCTAATTGCCTTCAATGGTTGTGATAGTATCCACTGTGTTTTGGTAGAAGAAGTTGACCTACCAATGCCCATCGTGGAGGAGAGCTATACCATTCTTCAGGGCCAGTCTGTCCAGTTAGATCTCCCAGATGGATTTGATTATCTGTGGAGTCCTGAAACGGGCTTGAGTTGTAGCGACTGCGCCAAGCCCATTGCTTCGCCAACAGAAGATATTAGCTACGAGGTTACCGTCATTGATGAAAATGGCTGTTTGGCCGATATTCGAGTATCCATCACGGTAGAGATACCCATTTGTGAACCTCCTCACATCTTTATTCCAACGGCTTTTACCCCAAATGATGATGGAGAAAATGATTTTATTCAGGTCTTTGGTAATCCAATTGACGAGCTGTATTTGGCTATCTATAATCGTTGGGGACAAAAGGTTTTTGAAACCCGTGATGTTGATGGTCGTTGGGATGGCACCTTTGAGGGGCAAAAGCTCAATACTGATGTTTTTGGCTATTATTTAGAAGTCCTTTGTATTGATGGACAGGAGTATTTTGCCAAAGGGAATATTACCTTGATTCGCTAGGTGAGTACTTAAAGTCGCTTTTTGATGGAGGGCAATTGCGTAATTTTTAATTACTTTGCCAACATCCATCAAAACCCTTTACCAAGATGCCAAAACAACTGATTGAATGTGTGCCCAATTTCAGCGAGGGCCGAGACATGAGTATCATCAAACAAATTACGGACGAGATTGAAAGCGTAGACGGTATACAATTGTTAGATATTGATCCTGGTAAGGCGACTAATCGAACCGTCGTCACTTTTGTCGGAGAACCCGAGCCTGTCGTTCAAGCGGCCTTTTTAGCCCTCCGCAAGGCAAGTGAATTGATCGATATGAGCAAACACGATGGAGAGCATCCGCGAATGGGTGCCACTGATGTTTGTCCACTTATCCCCATCTCCAATATCACTATGGAAGAGGTCAGCGAATATGCACATAAATTGGGAGAAATGGCTGGACAAGCCTTAGAGATTCCTTTTTATATGTATGAGTCTGCCGCTACACGTCCTGAGCGCCAAAACTTAGCGACCATTCGCGCAGGCGAATACGAAGCCCTGCCCGAAAAGCTCAAACTGCCCGAATGGAAACCCGACTATGGCCCCGCTCGCTTCAACGCTCGCTCTGGCGCCACCGCCATCGGTGCCCGCGATTTCCTGATCGCCTATAATGTCAACCTCAACACCACCTCGGTTCGCCGCGCCAATTCCGTGGCATTTGATGTACGCGAAAATGGACGAATCAAGCGCAAAGGCAATCCCATTACTGGGAAAATTATGCGCGATAGAAAAGGCGAAGCTTTGCGTATTCCTGGTGCTTGTAAGGCAGTAAAAGGAATTGGTTGGTACATCGAAGAATATGGGATTGCACAAATCTCCATGAACCTAACGAATATCAGCATTACCCCTTTACACATTGCTTTTGAGGAGTGTCGGAAAAGTGCAGAGCGGAGAGGACTTCGAGTGACAGGTTCAGAGTTGGTTGGATTGGTTCCTCTAAAGGTGATGTTGGATGCTGGGCGCTACTTTTTGCGCAAGCAAAACCGCTCCTTGGGTATAGCTGAGGAGGAAATCATCAAGATTGCCATCAAGTCGCTGGGATTGGATGAATTGGGCTCCTTTGATCCTCAAAAGAAGATCATTGAATACCGAATGGAAACAGAAAATGCGGCACCATTATTGGATTTGAGCCTTAGAGCATTTGCCAATGATACGGCCTCTGAAAGCCCAGCTCCAGGTGGTGGATCAGTGGCAGCTTATGTAGGTGCATTAGGTGCTTCTTTAGGAGCGATGGTGGCTAATTTGTCAGCCCACAAACGCGGTTGGGATGATCGCTGGGAAACCTTTTCTGAATGGGCAGAGAATGGACAGTTGATTAAAGATCAATTGCTGCGTCTGGTAGATGAAGATACCGCTGCTTTTAATGCGATATTAACAGCCTTTCGTATGCCAAAGGCCAATAAGGCAGAGCAGGAGGCTCGACAGATAGCGATTCAGGTAGCCACCCGACAAGCCATTGAGGTGCCCTTTCGAGTGATGGAAACGGCGTCTTCTTCTTTTGATCTTTTATTAGCTATGGCAGAAGAGGGTAACCCTAGCTCAGTGAGCGATGCAGGTGTGGGTATTCTTTGCGCCAGAGCGGCGATTCACGGCGCCTTTCTCAATGTCAAAATCAATGCCTCTGGATTAACTGACAAGCAATATGTGAAAAAGGTATTGAAGGAGGGTAAAAAAATGCTGACTTCTGCCAATAAGGCAGAGCGCCAGATTCTAGCTATCGTCAACGGAAAAATCAGCTAGTCAGGCAATATTTGGAGGACGAAATAGTTTGAAAAAAGAAAATCACAGAATGGATATGAGAAGCATACTACTACTTTGTTTGTTATTGGGAATGGGCCATTGGGGCCAAGCGCAAGACGATTATACCTACATTTCGGACCGAAGCTTTAAGGACCCTTCCGATCTTATTGGGTACAATTTCAAACCTGTTTCTATGGAGATTCCAGATGAGGTAGAGGAGGAAATTAGCCCAGGGGAATATTCCTTCGGCATTACCCGAAACAATTTGTATGTGGCAGGAGATGATATCAAAGGCGTTTACAGTATCAATAATATCAATCCTACGGAGTACGGTTATAAGCTTTTGTTGATGAATGCACGTAATCCTATGTTGCAGGGGCATCTCAAGGTAATTCTCAATAATAAGGCACAGGTAGAAGCGATGGTCTTTAAGCGTTCAAATAAGGAGCGCGAGATTATTTTTCACCAAGCCCAAATTGCCAAAAATCTCTACGAGCGCGAGAAAGCCTACTTTACCAATCGATGGAATGTGACCTTTGAAGCCCCAGATAGCCTATGGGGAAAAACCATCTATCCCTTCTTTCGCATACACAATGACTTGCGCGATGAGCAGGAGCGCTTACAGGCGGATGACAGTACCTCCATTACTTTTATCGAGACCATAGAGATTATCGAAAAGGTCAAGAAAAAGAGGAAGAAGAGAAAGAAGAAAGAAGAAGAGGAGAATATAGAGGTAGGTGATTTTGGGGAGGTACCAGCGGCTGGTATAGACCAGGAGGAAGCGGAGGAGGTCATTGAGGAAGAGAAGGAAGAAGTAGGGGCAGAGATGGCTGACGAGGTCATCAGCGAAGAAATGAGCGAAACACCTGATTCCACCAATGAGGAAGTGAAAAAGAAAATCAAGATCATCAAGAAATACTTTGTAGAAGTTCGCTCTATTGTTACCTACGAAGAAGGCGATACGGAGGATAAGGTTTGGAAATATCAAGTCAAAAAAATTGTTGAGCGGGAAGATGATCAAGCTGGACCAAATGAGGAGCGTTTCCAGTGGGAAATTGAGACGCAAAAAGGAAATCCCATTTACTTATACCGTGCGTTTGGGCGTTAGGTATAAGTAAATGGGATTTCCT
>JBCBDH010000200.1:0-9578 GCA_038529855.1 Bacteroidota bacterium
GGCTGGACGTCCACTTTGCTTAGTGATTGCATAGAAAATGCGAGTCAAAATGATGCAGGCAATTATCAGCTTACGGTCACGGATACTTTGACAGGATGCTCCAACAGTACGACGATCAATCTAGGGGTATTGCCTTTGCCTGTCGTAGATGTTACCCCCAATGATCCAGAAATTTGTTTTGGCGATAGTTTGACGATTAATCTAAACGGTCTAAATAGTACTTATCTTTTTTCTCCTCCAACAGGATTAAATACGACAACTGGTGCTACCGTAATTGCTGCCCCATTGCAGACAACGACTTATTCAATAACGATCCTTGATACCCTGACAGGCTGCGCTAGCGTGGATACCATCACCCTTGTTGTCCATCCATTGCCTATTGTGGATGCAGGGCCAGACACCATTTCCTGCTCAGGAAGTAATCTATCATTGGCAGGAAGTCCAATGGGTGGTGTGTGGAGTGATGAACAGGGGGATAACCTCGCTAATGGCCTATTCAATGAGAGTACGCCTGGGAACTATACGCTTTACTACGATTACACAGATGCTAATGGTTGTCATGATAGAGACTCCTTGGAAGTTTGTGTGCTGAGTAATCCCATCTCTTCCTTTAGCGTAGACAACCTGATGGGATGTGAAGGCGCTGTCCTACAAGCGACCAATACCTCCAATACGCTCAACGACTGTCAATCAACTCAGTATACCTGGTCCGTATTATTTAATGGAGCGGCCTGTCATACGGACAGCATGGCCTGGAGTTTTCAGAGTGGCGGAGCCAATAGCATAGATGCTTCTTTCCTTTTTGAAAGGTCTGGACTTTATACGATTATTCTGGAAACCACCAATGCATGCGATACCGTTCGTACAAGTGAGAATATTCGAATAGGCGCCGCACCAGCTGTAATGATAGATAGTTTAGCCATACTATGCGAACAGTTTACAGTACAGCCCAGTGCTAGCGTAAGTCTTTGTAATAGCCTCCAAGCGACCTATAGCTGGTCCTTTCCTGGGGCTGATGTGACCTCTTTTGATGGCCTACAAGCCCCAATGCTTACTTATTCAAGCACAGGTGTTTATACGATTTCTTTGACTGTGCTAACAGAATGTGGAGAAAGCACAGCGGACTATAGTTTTGAGATATACGACTTGCCTTCCGTAAGTGCATCAAATGATGGTCCTTCTTGTGCGGGGGGGAATATCACTTTGACTGCCAATGCGCCAAGTGCTGAAAGCTACGAGTGGGAAGGTCCAGATGGCTTTAGTTCTGTATTACCCAATCCAGTGCTCGACAATATTTCATCATTGCAGCAAGGCACCTACAGCGTGACCGTAACGGATGCCAATGGCTGTGAAAATTCAGCTTCCACCTTGGTAGCGGTACTGCCGCTTCCTGATGTGGAGATCATTGCCTCAACGCCATCCATTTGTTTTGGAGATACCCTATCGCTAGTAGCAATGGGCGATAATAGCTACATCTACACTTGGTCGCCTGCCACAGGGCTAAATACGACACAGGGCAATATGGTCTTCGCTTCACCAGATACGACGACCACTTATTTCCTAGCAAGTCTGAATACCTTAACGGGCTGCGCTAGCGTGGATACCCTAACCGTTATTGTTTATCCATTGCCTATTGTGGACGCGGGTCCAGATGCTATTTCTTGCTCTGGTATTAATCTACCATTGGCAGGAAGTCCAATGGGGGGTATTTGGAGTGATGAGGAGGGCGACAATCTGACCAATGGCCTATTCAATGAGAGTACGCCTGGGAACTATACGCTTTACTACGATTACACAGATGCTAATGGTTGCAGCGATAGAGACTCCTTGGAAGTTTGTGTGCTGAGTAATCCCATCTCTTCCTTTAGTGTAGACAACCTCATGGGATGCGAAGGCGCTGTCATACAAGCGACCAATACCTCCAATACACTTAACGACTGTCAATCAACTCAATATACCTGGTCCGTATTATTTAATGGAGCCGCCTGTCATTCAGACAGTATGGCCTGGAGTTTTCAGAGTGGTGGAGCCAATAGCATAGATGCTTCTTTCCTTTTTGAAAAGTCTGGGCTTTATACGATTATTCTGGAAACGGCCAATGCATGCGATACCGTTCGTACAAGTGAGAATATACGAATAGGTGCCACCCCAGCTGTACTAATAGATAGTTTAGCTGTACTATGCGAACAGTTCACTATTCAGCCCAGTGCCAGTGTAAGTCTTTGTAATAGCTTGCAAGCATCCTATAGCTGGTCCTTCCCTGGGGCTGATTTGACTTCTTTTGATGGCTTACAAGCCCCAATGCTTACTTATTCAAGTACAGGTGTTTATACGATTTCTTTGACCGTGCAAACGGAATGTGGAGAAAGCACAGCGGACTATAGTTTTGAGATATACGACTTGCCTTCCGTAAGTGCATCGAATGATGGTCCTTCTTGCGCGGGTGGTAATATCGCTTTGACGGCCAATGCTCCAACGGCCATAGCCTATGAGTGGGAAGGCCCAGGCGGCTTTAGTTCTGTATCACCAAATCCAGTACTCACTAATATATCGCCATTGCAGCAAGGCAACTACAGCGTAACCGTAACGGATGCCAATGGCTGTGAAAATTCAGCTTCTACCTTAGTAGCGGTGCTGCCCCTTCCAGATGTGGCGGTCATCGCTTCTGCTCCATCCATTTGTCTTGGGGATACCATGACGCTAAGTGCGATAAGTGATAGCCTATACAACTATACTTGGTCTCCATCTACAGACATCAATACCACACAGGGAAGTGTCGTTTCAGTATATCCAGCGGTGACGACCACTTATTATTTGGCCAGTCTGAATACAATGACAGGCTGTTCCAGTATGGATTCATTTAGGGTAGTCGTCAATCCGCTACCTATTGTCGAAGCGGGAGATGGCTACCTTAGCTGTATTGGAGAACCGCTTTCTCTGGAAGGTATTCCTGCGGGAGGAATTTGGAGCGACAATTTAGGAAATGAAATAGTGGACGGTCTATCTACTCAAACAATGGCAGGTGTTTACGATGTCTATTATGAATTCACTACAACGGAGGGTTGCACAGAGGTAGACAGTACGCAAATCTGTGTTTTAGAGGATCCATTGGCCAATTTTGATGCAGATGCCACGATGGGTTGTTTCCCATTGACCGTTAATTGTAGCAATACCTCTAATACTTTAGCCAGTTGTACACCAGCTGATTATAGGTGGACGATTCGTCGAGAGGAGGATTCCTGTGATCCTGGATCAATGGGTTGGTCATTCATCAGTGGAAATACCAATGCTACCAATATCAGTTTACTATTTACTTCCCCAGGGATTTATCTGGTTGAGCTTGAGGTAAGCAATTTATGTGGCAGTCAGGTATTTAGTCGAACGATTACAGTAGGTGGAGCGCCCTCTGCTGAATTATTTGAATTCCCCAATCAGTGTGATAATTATGAGATTAATCCAGAGCTGGTTTCCCTACTGAGTTGTAATAACCCGCTGACGGCTATCGAGTGGTCTTTTGGTCCAGATGCCTCCATAGATTCATGGACTGGGGAAGAACCACCACAGATTAGCTTTGGCACAACAGGAATAAAAACAGTAGAAGTTGCTGTTTCAAATGAATGTGGAACCAGCATCAGAACAATAGATTTTGAAATTTTTGATTTACCAGATCTCACCGCAGGTAGTGATACAACAGTATGTCTTGGCGACACCATTCAGCTTACCGCCAATTCTTCTATTTCCAACATTAGTTTTGAATGGACTGGGCCTAATAACTACAGCGCCCCCAACTCAAATCCGATCATTGTAAATCCGCAATTAATGGATGCAGGGCCATACATAGTGGAAGTAGCAGATCTAAATACAGGATGTACCAATAAGGATACGACCATTTTAATGATCAATCCACTACCACTTGTCGAGGCTGGTCCTGATGAATCATTGTGTGCGGAGGATAGTCCCATACAGTTAGCGGGTTCGCCCGCTGGACCAAATGGAGAATGGGGGGGTGCGATTGTTAATGAGCAAGGGGAAATTAATCCCGCCCTTCACTTAGCAGGTACTTATCCTATTACTTATTTCTATACGGATGATCAGACCTTATGTAGTGCCGCTGATAGTTTGAGCGTTACCATCCATCCATTAGCCTTGGAAGAGCTCTATCAGGATACCTTATGTGAAGATGAATCGCTGATTTTTAATGGAACACTGTATGATATTGATAATACAACAGGAACTGAGGTGTATACTTCTGAGGTAGGCTGCGATTCCTTGCGCTTAGCAGTTGATCTAGGTTTTAGGGTGCTTGAAATGATAACGACGATCGTAAAACCCGCTTGTATTGGGGAGGATAATGGGGCAATTATTGTCGAATCTGTTTTGGGAGGACAAGCCCCTTATACCGTGTTTTTAGAGGAGACAGCTGTAGCCCTTACAGATACCTTCCCCTTCCAAATCCCTCGTTTATCCGCAGGTACTTATGATTTGATGGTAGAAGACCTCAACGGCTGTCAGGTCTTTGAGGATAATATACTTGTTCAAGATCCAGATGAAATTCGATTGAATTTGGGTGAGGATCAAACGATCACTTTGGGAGATTCAGTGAGGCTGATTGCACAGCTTATTCCTCCTGTGGGCAGTAATCCAACAATCGATTGGGAACCCAATGATAGTAGTTTGATTATAGTCGATAATATGAGCGCCACGCCTTTTGCAAAGCCATTTAGGACAAGAAGATACACGGCTACTTATACAGATGAGCGAGGATGCTCAGTGACAGATGATATCGTCATTACTGTAGATAGAACACCCAATGTTTTCATCCCCAATGTATTCTCTCCAAATGGCGATGGGAACAACGAGGTATTTTTTATCAATGCAGGTATTGATATAGCAGAGGTTGAAGTATTTAACATTTTTAATAGATGGGGCGCAAATATTTTTGAAGGACGCAATTTCCAGCCTAATGATCCTGCTCATGGATGGGATGGGACCTTTAAAGGGGAGGAGCTCGATCCAGCTGTATTTGTGTATTTCGCTAAGCTCAGACAGGTAGATGGTGAGATCATTATATTCAAAGGAGACGTAACACTCATAAGATAGTTCAGATTTGTAGAGGACAGGGGCATACGCATGATTATTGGCCCCTGTCACTTTTTCCTGTCTGACAGATGTTTACAGAAAAGCCAAAAAAAGAAAAAAGCTCCCCAAAGGAGCTTTTCTCTCATCTAGGATACAGTCAGCCTGTAATCCAGTTACCGGAGTAGTTGTAGTTTTCATTCCTGATTTAGATCAGGAGCGGGTATCCTGTTCTACTTAGATACCATGGCCATATCCGTTATTGCTTCCAACTGGGATTTTGTCCCTTGATGGAAGGGGAATAACAAGGAAGTATATTAAACGTCCAGCGTATAGCGCCAAAAGATTGTAGGTGCAATTGGATGATGACCAACGACCTGGAGCCTATCTTTTCAGACAGAATCAATACAACCAACGCTCTTGAATGGATGAATACCACAATGGGTATTAAGATCGCTCACAATATAGGAAATTGCCCATAATGAAAAAATCCTAACTTAGGATATGCGCTTTTAGTACTCTTCGAGATTGCCCAAAAGACCGTGTAAAAAGACGATTAAAGACTCCATATCTCTAAATTGGGCGGATAGGGTTTTCTCTCCAATACGCTTGATTTCTTATTTGTATTTTTGTACGCTCGATGCTTTTAGCCCTACCAGTATACCAACAGCTTCTGGTTTGGGAAATTGGGAAGGATGCTGTTGGTACAGCCGCCAATAGGCCAGTAGGATTTTTTGCTTGCGGTCACTCAGCTCCTTGAACAAATCGGCAATCAACTTTTTTCTAGTGATGGCGATAATGGATTCTTCTACCTCCGTTTTGGCTTTAAAATTATAGGTAAAATTGGGTTTGCTGGGTAGGAAACCCTCGTATCTGGCCACTAGTCTATAGATATTTAAATGGCTCACCATATGGTTATTAGCGTCAAAGCCATAGGCAAAACAGAGTTGTTTGACCCACCAATGGCACTGCTCCTTGACGCTATAAAGAGGGACTAGCGAAGAGTAGCTGATGTGATGGCTAAAGGTTTCTTCCGCATAAGCCAAATTGGCTTCATAGGCTGCCGCTCCGTATTTGAGGTAAATATTGAGGTAATTGGGGTGTATCTGGCGCAGGAAATATTCAAAATGCAGGTCCTGATAACCCATTACTTTTTTGGCATTGGTAATTTCTGTCAAATGGGGTAGGGGATTGCCTCGCAAATCGACGATGAAGTAAAAGGAGTCAGGTTCTGGATAAGCTTTGTAATGCGCCAGTTTATCTTTGACCCAATCTGGATGGCGAACTGGTGGGCCAATATTTCGTAGTTGCTCAAGAAAACCCGTATTTTCTTGCAAGGTTTTGTAGAAATCATCCATAGTTGAATCACCTTAAGTCTCAAGGGGGGCGCCTTTAAAATAGATCAGTCGAAACGCTGGTCAAAGTCAACTGTTTTTTGCTTCCATTCCCTCAATAATGATTACTGTATCATTGATTAATATAAGAATTTTTAGCGATTTCCTGTTTTTTTGTACAGCCAAAGAATAGATTTACCAATTTTCATTCGATTTTTGCGTAAAATTTATGCAATATTTTGCTTAGAATAAAGGCTACATTCAGCAAAAAGGAATTATTGGAGTGACCATCAATGGGATAAATATTGGTTTTACAAATTGGGCGCTTGTCATTGGGCTGCTGTTTTGTTTGATGCCTTTGAAAAGGATGGGTGCACAGGACTTAGCAAAGGACCCCATCATTCAAACGGATTTCAAACGGGCGGAAGCCTATCTCAAAGGCTTTCGAAACGATAGTGCCAGTGTCCTGCTATTGGGGATCATGGAGCAGCTGCAGCAGAAAAAACAGATCGATACGCCTTTTGGTCTGATGGTCCAACTGCGTTATGCTGAAGCCTTGGAGAAAGATCATCAAGACGAAGAAGCCATCCAGCGATTATTGACCCTTGCCGAACAAAGTCAAACGCTTAATAATTGGGTGGTCTACGCCCATGCGAATTTATCCCTAGCCCGTTTGTACGAGAAACTAGATCGCCAAGAGCGATGCCTATCCAGTCTGCTATCTGCCAAAAAAGCCATTCAGTCTCATCAAATTGATTCCATCTATCCTCGTTGTGCGGTTCGCCTGTCTTCCTATCACCGCTTATTTGGCGATCGGGATTCCGCTTTGTACTATGCGCAGGAGGTCATTCGAACGGCGCCTTTGTTTGGCCTGACGGATGAGTTGGCCAATGGTTATTTATTGGTTGGTATGACTTTGGGCGAAGGGGATGATCAACGGCGCATTCCCTACTTTAAGAATGCAGGCCAGCTTTGGTTGGCAACAGGCGACTATAATGGTTATGGAGCCATCATGAGCAATCTATCCAAATTGTATCATCGACAAAAAAAGCCTCGTCTGGCTTTGGTCTATAATGATTCTGCTTTGATTGCCGCGGTAAAAGCCCAGGAAATGGGCGTAGACGAGCAATGGATATTTTATGCCAACTACAAACGAAGGGCAGAGATCTATCGAGACCTGGGACAACACGACTCCGTTTGGCATTACCTCAATTTGGGGCATCGCATGGAGTTGGAGGATATGTATCAAACCAATTATGCCAAGGTCGCAGAAATTGACGCTCGCTATAACGATCAGCGAAAGGCCCGTAAAATTGCAGAGCAAGCGCTTCAAATCCGATATGAAAAACAGCGCAGGTCGCTCCTCTTTGGCATTATTTTATTTATCCTCCTGCTCACCTTTTTATTGGCTTACTACAACATTCGATTGCGAAAGTCCAATCAAAAAGTCGAAGATCAAGCCCAGGCCATCAGTCAGGCTAATCAGGATCTATCTGTCGCCTTACAACAGCAATTGGTCCTGCAAGGAGAGGTACATCATCGGGTAAAAAATAACCTCCAGGTGATTATCAGCTTATTGGAATTGCAAATGGAGGAAACTGACGAACAAGTTGTGCGCAATAGCTATCTAGGTATGTCTAATCGGATATACAGTATGGCAGCCATCCACGAAATTCTCTACCAACAAAAAGATGCAAGCCAATTGCGTTTTCACGATTATGTAGAAAACCTCTGTATGCATTTTAGCCATTTCTCTAGTCCAGAGGACAAATTGGATTATACCCTTTCGCTTGGGGACCAGCATTTTAACTTAGCTACCTCTATGCCCCTGGGAATTATCATCACGGAATTGCTGACCAATAGCATCAAATATGCTCGCCAGAAAGACCGACAGTTGGCGGTTAGTATCCAGCTAGAGTCAAATGGCGAGGGTTTTTGTCTCCAATATCAAGACAATGGTCCAGGATTTCCTCAGCAGCGATTGGAGGAGCGGGAAGGAGGACTAGGGACTTATTTGTTGCGGAGCATGGTTCGACAGCTAAGAGGTAGGCTAGTGACTAAAAATGATCAGGGTGCGGTTTGTGAAGTTTATTTTAAAGAGAAAAATAGCTAATATATTACACAATTCTTTATATTGAGTCCTAATTATGGGACTTAGACCTCTTATCGGAACACCCAAAATTAGAGGTATGCTTATTTAACAATAGGCTTTCAATCTGATGTTACATTCAGGTTGATAGTTGACCTGGGATGACCGCAATACAGACCAGTGTCGAAAAACATTTTTAGGGTTTTATGTCGCAGTATCGTATTCTCATCGTGGAGGATGAAATCCTTATTGCTGATAACATCAAACGTTTCCTGAATAAAAAAGGCTACTCCGTTGTGGGTATTGCTATCTCTTTTGAGGAGGCAGTAGCGCTTTATATTGAGGAAAAACCGGATTTGGTTTTGTTGGATATCAAATTGAGTGGTTTGCAAACCGGGATTGATGTAGCACAATTCATCCAGGATCAAGAAAATCCGAAACCTTTTATCTTTCTCACTTCTCAGATGGATAGGAGTAATGTCAGTGAGGCCAAAAGGACCCTCCCTGAAGCTTATCTTTCTAAACCGCTGAGAAAGGAGAGCCTCTATGCAACTATTGAGATCGTCATGCACAAATATCGACAAGCGCATAACGAAGCTCCTACCATCCCACTTTTTGATGGCAACCAGCACTATCTCATCGCCATTGATGATATCCTCTATCTACAGGCTGATCACATCTATCTAAAGATTTTTCGGAGTGGCGACAAACCCATTATTCAGCGAAGTTCGATGAAAGATTTTTTGGATCAGTTGCCCGCAGGTCAGTTTATCCAAACCCATCGCAGTTTTGCCATCAATCGAAAACACCTCAGTGGTTGGGATAGCCAAAATATCTATCTTGGCGAAGTAGCCATTCCCATTAGTAGGGCAAGACGAAAAGAAGTCCACGCGTATTTGGGGGTAGGGTAGGTTTCCATGACGGTTCAGAACATATTTGCTACCATTCAGAACATTTTCACATTAAAATGGACAGACTGTGCATAATCTCCGTTACATTGTTGTCGAGATAAGTACAAAAAACCAAAAAAAATAACCCCAAGAAATCTCAATTTTAGCGACGATTTACAAACACCCACA
>JBCBDH010000201.1:0-9569 GCA_038529855.1 Bacteroidota bacterium
AGTATGGGCGTCAATTTTGGTTTGGAAAAGGTGCGCTTTTCCAAAGCAGTAATTGTGGGAAGCCAGGTGCGAGGAAGAGTTAAATTATCTTACTTTTACAAGATAAGAGGAGGAGCGAGGATAAAGCTCAGCATTCGTTTTGAGCTGGAAGGTGAGCGGAGAGCGGCTTGTACTGCTGAAATGCTTGCTCAATGCTACATTGACTCCAACTTTAAATAAAATAAGACGCAATCATGCCAGATCAATGGATGGACCAGGCTACGGAGATTCGCGATGGTGAGGAATTGCCGATCGCTAGGCTGGAAGCCTTTTTGTTGAGCCAAATCCCAGATACCCAGGGCCCATTAGTGGTAGAGCAATTTCCCAGCGGTTTTTCCAATTTAACCTATTTGCTTCGTTTAGGAGCACAGCAGTTGGTACTGCGTCGTCCACCTTTTGGCGCTAATATCAAATCTGGGCATGATATGTCCAGGGAATATCGCATCCTCTCTGGTCTAATTCAAACCTACTCCAAAGTGCCGCGTCCTTTGCTGTACAGCGAAGACGAAAGCCTGATTGGTGCTCCTTTTTATGTAATGGAAAGGGTAGAAGGTGTTATCCTACGTCCCAAAATGCCCAAAGCCATGCATCCTTCTGCCCAACAGATGCGCGGCATAGCAGAAGCGCTAGTCAATACCTTTGTAGAACTGCACCAAACCGATTATCAAGCGGCTGGATTAGGGGAATTGGGCCGACCAGAAGGCTATATCACCCGACAGATTGGCGGTTGGACCAAACGCTACCTCAAGGCCAAAACCGATGAAATACCCGAAATGGAAAACGTGGCCCAATGGCTGGCTGATCATTTACCTCAAGAACAAGCTCCTTCTTTGATTCACAATGATTTTAAATACGATAATATCGTACTGGATGCACAGGACTGGACTAGGGTGATTGCTGTATTGGATTGGGAAATGGCCACTATCGGTGATCCTTTAATGGATTTGGGGACAAGTATTGGCTACTGGGTCGATCCAGATGATCCACCAATCATGTCGCAGCTTAGATTGAGTCCAACTACCCTGGCAGGTAATCCCACACGTTCGGAAATCGTCCAGATGTATGCGCAAAAAAGTGGTCGCGATTTGGACCAGGTGGTCTTTTATTATGCCTATGGCCTGTTTAAGATCGGTGTTATCGTCCAGCAAATTTATGCGCGTTATAAAAAGGGGCTGACTAAAGACCCTCGCTTTGCTGCGCTGATCCATGCGGTAAAAGCCTGTGCCCAGATGGCCTCAAGAGCCACTGAACTCAACAGGATTGATCGGTTGCTGTAAACTACCTATAAACAAAGGCTTATGGCTACGACTACCCCTCGTCAAATCAATAATGTTCCTCTCCTCAAAGCCCTGGGCCGATCCTTTCAGTTTGTACAAAACCCCATTCCTGTCCTCTCCGATTATTTTGAGGAATATGGGACTACTTTCTCCCTCCGATTGGGGAATCAACACAATATGGTTACGATTGAACCAGATTTGATCCAACATGTCTTACAAAAACAACATCGTCGTTATTGTAAGTCTGAGGTGCAAACCGAAAAGCTACAGGCTTTTGTTGGGCAAGGCTTGCTGACCAGCGATGGAGCCTATTGGCTCAAACAGCGCCGATTGATCCAGCCAGGCTTTCACCGAAGTAAGTTGTCTGCGCTGACCAAAATTATGCAAGAGCAGATTGACAGCTATTTGAAGCGTTTTGATCAATTAGCCGAATCAGTAGCCACCTTTGATATTTCGCATAAGATGATGGAACTGGCCTTCGATGTCGTCGCTCGTTCGCTTTTTAGCAGCAGTATAGAAGAAAGCCAACTCCAATTACTAGCGGAGAATATTACAGCGATACAAGCCTATTTGGTCAAAACGATTCGCCTACCCTTTATGAACCCCTGGTATCAGCTAAGTGGTCAACACAAATTTTATAAAAAGCTGGCCCATGACTCAAAGCAGGTCATTCTCCAATTGATAGAGGAGCGGAAAGCGAGTGAGGCCGATTTTGATGATTTACTGGATATGCTTCTATCCAGCCGATACGAAGATACGGGGGAGGGGATGAGTGACCAACAATTGCTTGACGAAAGTCTTATCCTCTTTGTTGCTGGACACGAAACTTCGGCCGTTGCGCTGGCCTGGACGATCTATCTCCTGGCTCAGCATCCCTGGGCAGTGGATCGCATCCGTGAGGAATTGGTGGAGGTTTTAGAAGGGCGAAAGCCCCGTTTTGAAGATCTGCCCCAACTCAGCTATACCCTGCAAGTCATTCAGGAGTCAATGCGAATTTATCCACCTGCATGGATCACGGATCGCAAGGCGCTGGTGGACGATGTCTGTGGAGATATTGCAATTAAAAAGGATACGATTGTGGTGCCTTTTATCTATGGGGTCCATCACCATCCCCAAATTTGGCCAGCGCCCGACCGCTTTGATCCAGATCGTTTTACCAAAGAGGCGATCCGTCAAAGACCTAGTTATGCTTATTTACCTTTTGGAGGGGGACCTCGTTTGTGTATAGGTAATAACTTCGCCTTGATGGAGATGCAGTTGATCATTGCCGCATTATTGGATCAGTACGATATCGAATTGGTGGCTGGGCAGGAAATTAATATCTTACCTTTGGTAACCCTTCGACCCAAAGAGGGGATTCAAATCCGTTTGAAAAAGCGGTTGTCTCGATCATGAAAAAAAAGACCATCATTATTGCCGGAGGCAGTGGCTTTTTGGGCCGTCATCTGGAAAATTACTATAGCCAAAAAGGCTATGAAGTCAAGGTGCTGACCCGAAGTCCTGATGGGGCTAATGATATTTATTGGGATGCCAAGCAATTGGGCCCTTGGGTGGATGTATTGGATGGCGCTTATGCCTTGATCAATATGGCTGGTCGTTCGGTCAATTGTCGATATACAGCGGCTAATAAGGCGATTATTTTATCTAGTCGATTGGAAAGTACGGCTGTTTTGCATCGAGCGGTCGTCAATTGTACTCAAGCACCGCTCCACTGGCTCAACTCTTCTACTGCTACTATTTACGAGCATACCCAAGGGAAGGCTCCTGCTAATACTGAGGATAGGGGCGTCATTGGCAGTGGCTTTTCAGTAGAGGTGGCCAAGCAATGGGAAGCTGAATTTTTTAAATTCAAGTTGGAGCATACTCGACAGACCGCCTTGCGTACCGCAATTGTATTGGGAATGGAAGGAGGGGCTTTTCCCGTGATGGTTCAATTGGGGCGTTGGGGTTTATGTTCGCCACAAGGCAGTGGGCAGCAATGGATTAGTTGGATACATATCCAGGATTTTTTACGCGCGGTGGATTTCATCTTGGAGCAAGGTATAGAGGGAACCATCAATATTTGCAGTCCCAAGTATATTCGCAATGAAGATTTTAATGCCCATTTACAGAATTTACTTCAACCGAGTTTTGTCCTTCCCCAACCAGAGTTTTTACTTCAAATTGGGGCAGTAGTGATGGGGACAGAAACGGAGTTGATTCTCAAAAGTAGGAAGGTTTTTCCAGAGCGACTTCTAAAATCGGGTTTTGATTTTTTATTTCCAGGGGTCAAAAAGGCCATGATCGATTTGCTGAGAGCAGAGTTATAAGTCCATAAAATACCCCATTCGGCCTATTTTTCTATCACAGGATAGCACTTAAATTAAGGCCGTATACTAAAAGTAATGAACACAATAAGATCAAAGGTTTTGCTACTGCTTTGGAATGTGGTTTTTTTGCTGCTTTTATTGCTTGGTGTAGAATGGGGGTTGAGGAAACTGGACTTTCGCCCTTTTGTTGCAGCGCAGGAACAAATCCCGCTTCAAGTCTATCCTAGTGGCCCTTATTATGAAACCGATTCTATCCTGGGATATCGACACTGTTCTGGGCAGAGACAATTGCATCTGTCGCCTGATTTTTCATTTGTGACTTCTCATAATGGCCAAGGCCAGCGGATTTGCCCTGACCATCTCCCCACTACTAAAAAGTCAGCACCTGATATTTGGCTGATGGGCTGTTCCTTCACACACGGCTGGGCGGTCAACGATGAACAAACATTTACCTGTCTGCTTCAGGCGGAATTCCCTGGCCTAAACATCGTCAATTGGGGAACCAATGGTTATGGCACCCTGCACCTCTATTTACAAATCCAAGAGGCCCTAAAAACCAACTTACAAAAACCCGCCTTGATCGTCCTCCATCATGCGGATTTCCATTTTGGTCGCAATATTTGGTCTTATCACATGCGGCGTTTGTTGAGTAGATGGAATCACATTGGTGCTTTCCGTCAACCCTATGTCGATCTCGCTTCCACTGATTCCCTGCGTATTCAATATGCTGATGATTATTATCAAGCCTGGTCTTGGTCTCGTTATTCTGCGCTGATGTATCAGATCCAAATTCGCTATGAGCTTTATTTGGATCACAGCAATAAGGAAAAGGCAAAGGTCATCACGCGACTGATTTTGGATGAGCTTAAAACTTTGTGCGAAGCCCATGAAATTCCTCTCTTATTGACCAATATGGCCTATGCCCCTGATTTTCTCCAAAGCTATTGTCGATCTCGCAATCTGCCCTTTCTAGACATCTCAGTAGACACAGAGAAGGCTCAATTCAATAATCAACCCCATGATGGTCATCCCAATGCCCTGGCTCATCAGCTCTATGCCACTCGCCTTGCCCAATACTTTAAGCATTATTTGCCCAAGTGGTGTCCATCAGAATGGCTGCTGCTGAGCTCGCAAAGATGAGCCTTTCTGGCTTTAGGCGGTTTAGTTAAAAATGATTACCTTATGGATTGACCTAATTAATCAGCTATGAGCGAATTGAGCGCTTTCCAAAAATTTAAAGATCGCCTACAGGAATCTTTCCAATCTCGACCTGAACACCACGAAGTTCGCAAGGCAGAGCGCTTTAGTTATATTGGTCCTTTTTGTGAGGATCGGGCGGTAGCTATGTTGCGTTTTGACAAGGGCGTAGAGACTGGAGGAGGATTGTATGGTTATATCGACCGAAGCGGGGAGACGCTAGTGCCTTTTATCTATCACGCTGCCAAAGATTTTCAAAATGGATTGGCCGTTGTGGCTCAGTTTGATCCTTCAGCCATACAAGAAGCCACGGAAAAAAACAACTGGTGGGAATTGATCATGGGGACGATGGTGAAAAATGAAATGTCTCCTAAAAACCCCTTGAAATACGGCTTTATTGATGGAAACGGGGAAGTCGCCATTGCGCTTTCTTATGAAGATGCTGATTCCTTTAGTGAAGGTCTGGCGCCAGTTCGTCTCAATGGCCAATACCACTTTGTCAATGCCCAAAACGAGCAGGTATTGGAGGAAAAATACGATGCAGCCTATGCCTTTAGAGAGGGCTATTCTGCTGTTCGGCAAGGAGATCATTGGTTTTTTATCAACCCTCAAGGGCAGGTCTTTTTCGATCATTTATTTGATGAAGTCTTGTATCCCTTTGGTTTTAAGAATGGGCGAGCTGCCGTTCGAAAAGCAGCAGTTGATTATCATTTAACCAAAGATGGCATCCTGCTGGGTATTTAATTAGGTTTTTATCCTTATCTGCCGCGATTATCAAATTATTCTTGTCTTACGTCATAACTTTTCGATGCTTATTGAGCCATCGAGTAAAAGGTCTGTTTGCGATTTTACCATTTCATTAATAAAAACTATGACTATGTGGTGGATTAGGAAGCCTACCGTATTTTTTCTTTGCTTACTTCAATTAGCTGTTTTATCTGGGCAGGAGCAGGCCAATGACATTGAGCATCGCCTTGAATCCAAAGCCTTTGGTAAGGAGCGAACTGTAAGGGTGCATATTCCCGATCGGTATTATGATGATTCCAGCCAGACCTTTATCGTTACCTATGTTTTAGATGCGCATTACGATCCCTTTTGGGAGATGGCCAAGGGAAATATCGACTACATGGTCAATAGTTATAATGTGCTTCCAATGATTGCGGTTGGGATTGCCTCTGATGATCGCGGTAAGGAGTTTAGACCGCCCGCCAATGAGCTGTCTGAGCACTTGGTCAATGAAGTATTCCCCTTGATCAAAGCCAATTATAGGGTCAATGATTTTCGGGTGATCCTGGGGCATTCCTGGGGAGGAGCCTTTGTGACGAGTACCTTATTTAGTGATCGCTCTGCCATGTTTGATGCCTATATCAATATCAGTCCTTCATTGGGTTTTCGGGATGAAATCATTTTGCAAATGGCAGATTCTATTTTGCAAACCCAACCCAAGATGGGTAAATTTCTCTATGCTTCACATGGCAGTGTTGGTTATCGGGAAGATAATTTTGGTGGACAGGTGGCTAAACTGGATTCCTTGATTCGCCATTATTCCAATGAGACCCTGGGCTGGAAAAAACGAACTATTGAGGGAACGGGGCATTGGTCTTGTGTAGTGCCTTCTGTCAGTGATGGACTAATTTCCATGAGTCAGAACTATTGGTTTACCCAACAAATGATGGAGGCATGGATTGATCAATCCAAGGGCGATTTGATGAAGGGAATCAAAGCCTTTGAGCAAAAACAAGCGGCTCATTTTGGCTATACCCATCAGCCTTCTGCCAACTATCTGCGGTTTTGTGGTCAGGATTTTCTAACGCAAGAGAAATACGAAGCGGCCATTGCCTTACTCAAATGGTCTGTGGAATTAGATGGAGAAAGCGTTCGGGCCCATATCGCTTTGAGTGATGCCTATATCCAAAATAAGAATCAGGCAGAAGCCGTGCAATCCCTGAAGCAAACCAGTAAGATGCTGGACAAATACAAATCTAAGTACAGCGAAGAAAATTATAAAGACATCAAGGATTGGATAGAAGAGCAAATGGCAGAAATGAGGAAATAAGGCTCACGCATTCGCCCCAAACCCTTCAACCAAATGGCTAGCCGCCTGTTCTTATGGATATGATGCATCCATTTCGATCGTATATCCATCAGTACGTCATCTTGCCTGAGCAAGACTGGCAGATGATTGAGAAGCTTATACAAAGACGGGAGATCAAGAAAAATGATTTTCTACTTCGCGAGGGGCAGATTTGTCGCCATCTGCATTTTCTGGAAAGGGGTTTATTGCGCTATTTTAGGTTACAAGATGGGCAGGAAAAGATTAAATTCTTTACTTTTCCTCCCTATCTCTGTACTTCGCAGCGTAGCCTCAATCGTCAAATTCCTAGCCGCGAGAGCATTCAGGCCATTGAGGACAGCCTCCTTTGGGACATCCCCTATAGTGCCATCAAGCCATTGCGCCAATTGGCTTCCTGGAATCAATTCATCTTACAACTCATTCGCGAGGTACAGTATTTTACGGAAGAAATTTATGTAGATATGCAAGGCCAGTTGGCCGAAAATCGCTATCGTCGTTTCCTCCACGAGTCCCCAGAAATGGTACAACGCATTCCACTGCAATACCTGGCCTCCTTTCTGGGTATCGCTCCCCAATCCCTCAGTCGCATCCGAAAAAAAATACTGCTTGAACAAGGGGCTTAAACCTATTTCTTAACCTAGGTGAAGTAGATGTGCTTGAATTCAGAAGATTTTTGTGAGAAAAAACATGAAAATCTTTTATTCATTAATCATTTGCTTACTTATGGCTACTAAGATTCCTGCACAAAGCCCACTCCATTTTCAACACAGCGAAAGTACAAAGGCCCCAGCTGCCGCTATTTGGGCCATATGGATAGATATTGATCGCTGGCCAGAATGGGATAGGGGTTTAAAAAAAGCCCAACTCAAAAATGGACCTTTTGCTGAAGGGGCCAAGGGGCGTTTGACGCCTGACAAAGGACCTAAAGCGAAGTTTATCATTACAGATGTCAAAGAAGGACAGGCATATACGCTAAAAACGCGCATTCCCTTTGGTTGGCTAATCGTTCGTCGCTATCTGAAAGAGGAAAAGGACCAGCGGGTATTTACCCACGAGGTTGAATTCACGGGTTTATTTAAAAAACTGTTTGCTCGCCAGCTGGGAAAGCGCTATCAAAAGATGCTTCCTGAGGTCTTGCAAAAGATCAAAGAGCTGGCAGAGCAAGTGCCTGGCTAGACATCACAAATCCGAATGCCTGCTTCCAGCGAAACCAGCTTGTCCTTTTGGGTTGGAATGAATTCCTGCGCGACGAATCCTTTAAAACCCGTATCGACAATGGCTTTGAGAATGGCGGGATAATACAATTCCTGCGTCTCGTCGATTTCATTGCGGCCAGGGACTCCGCCAGTATGGAAGTGGGCTATGTAATCTTTATTTTTGCGAATGGTCGCAATGACATCGCCCTCCATGATTTGCATATGGTAGATATCATAGAGCAATTTGAAATGCTCAGAACCCAATTTTTCGGCCAGAGCGACCCCCCAATTGGTATGGTCACATTGATAATCCTGATGATCCACTTTGCTGTTTAGCAATTCCATACACATCGTGATGCCCCGTTTTTGGGCGTGTTTGACAATGGGCTCTAGCCCTTTAGCACAATTTTCCAAACCTTCCTCTTCGCCAATTCCTTCTCGATTTCCAGAAAAACAAATAACATTTTTTAAACCTGCTTCCGCCGCTTGATCAATCAATTTTATATAGGGTTCCATCATGGCTGCATGGTACTTCTCCTGGCTCCATCCCTTGGTCAAACTGATCCAATCATCGGTTGCCATAGCGCAGGTAAGCCCGTATTTTTGGAGGACGGGCCAGTCCTGGGGTTTGGTCAATTCAATGGACTGGATGCCCATGTCTTTGGCTTTTTCTGAAAAGGCTTCCAGAGGAATATCGCCATAACACCAGCGACAAACGGAGTGGTTGACCATGCCTTTTAGGGCAGTAGGGGCTGTAGTGGCTTGTTGCTCTTCAGCATTGCTGGCGCAAGCTGAGGTCGCGCTTAGGGTCAGCAGACTGCCAGTGGCCAATCCTATTTTTTTGAGGGCATCTCTGCGAGTAGGAGGATTCATTTGATTTATTGTTTAGCGTGGATTAATCGTTACTTGGGGTCTTCCAATCATCTGTTCGAAAGGGAGAGGCAGGAAGTCCTTCAGAATTGTACAAATTGGCATCTGCAGGATTATTGGCCCAGGCATAGCGGACAGCGACGGGCTGACGGATGCCTTCCTGCCAAACCACGATTTCATCACCTTCTATCCGCGCCTTGGCCCAAACAAACTCCTGATCTGCCCCTGCGATGGCAAAGGATTTTAGATAACCATAGGGATCTTTAGCCATGAGCTGGCTGCCCTTGAGATCAAAGCTTAAGCGAATGGTTTGCCCCTCAATGCGCATGTTTCGATAGACGGGGCCAGAGTAAATGAGGTCTTCGCCATAAGCCAATTTGCGAGCGGCGAGCGAGAGGCGCAGGCCAACGTCTTGTTTATTGCGAGGGTGAATATCTTCCTCTTCTCCAATATCAATGATGACCGCTTGGGCCGTATTGGGGACGGAGAGGGTTTTGCTTTGCGATTCGCGTAGTAGGGCCCAATCGCTGTGAGCGGGCTGCTTAGGAGGGGCTAGCCAATTGGCCAATTGCACAAATAGGAAAGGAAAATCACCAGTACCCCAGCG
>JBCBDH010000202.1:0-9565 GCA_038529855.1 Bacteroidota bacterium
CAACAAAAGTGGGGAAACCAATGGTTACATCAGCCGTATCCGCAAAGTTTGGAATACCATCCATATCCGCATCTGCAATTGGGCTAAAGCCAGTTCCCGCGTCTTCCAGCATATCTGGAATTCCGTCATTATCATCATCCAAATCATTCTCGTCAATAATGCCATCGCCATCGTAATCAAAGGCAACTGGCCCAGAGCAGTGGGCGGCATCGTTCAGATTGGTGTAATCAAAGCTGGCATCAGCTACACCGTCACTATTGGTATCTCGAGTATTATTACGAATGTTGTTGATGAAGATACTATTGCCGCTTGTATTAGGCGCACCAGGAGTTACATCTGCGGAGCTTCCAGTTGCAATAGAATATTTGGTTGCATCATTCCATGATCCACATTCGAGGCGATAGGATCTATTGCTACCTTCTGTTCCGAATACAATACTGTTGGTCGGATCTACGGCAGCAGGGGTGCCCGTTGATTCATAGCCCAGGGCGTGGAATAGCGTACCATCAGGGCGGCGCGTCAATCCACAGTCCCCTCCATTGGCAAAGATAACGCCTCCTTTAAAAGTTGGAGCTACTTCGTCAATCGTTGCACAGGGAAAAGTGTAAGGAGGGGCTCCTGGCTCACAGGTCAATAGACAGGGGTGATTGCCAGGAAAAACGTAAACGCCATCCTTATTAGAATCTGTTGGATCGTCTCCCAGTGTAGTGATTGTAGGGTCAATATCATCTTCTCGATAGATGACGATGATTGATCCTGGTGGTACCGCATTTAAGCAGTCGCCAGTGATGAACATATATCCGCTTTCAATGCCCCCTACACCAGTAAAGGCAGTACCGTCATGATCGTCAATAATCCAGCCAGTCAAATCGACTAAGTCAGTAGGGTTACTAGGATCACCAGTAACGACCAGTTCGATCCATTCTTGATTACCAAGCGATCCCTGTGAAAGTTCGTTGACAAATAATCCACCGTTTGCATTACCTGTATTATCGTCGTTGATGGTAAGCGTATGAGTCGTTACTCCGCCAAGCACTGGGGAATGTACTCCCGTTGGGTTTTGTATTTCAAAAATCAGCGTTTCCACCCCTTCAATCCAGTCATCATCAGTCAATGTAATGGTCACACATTCATTGGATGAGGAAGCCGCTGGAAAGTTTAGGGTAGTTGTACTGTAAGTACTGATATCAATTCCGTTGCTCGCTGTACCACCCGTTAGTGCCACATCAATGGAGGTCGCATTAGTAGCATCAGGTGAAGAGATCGCTACACAAACGGTGGTACTTAATACACCATCAGACTCAGTAACCGTTGCACTTGCGGAAGAGAAATTTAGCGAAGTGCTTGTCGTAGCTGAAAAGTCAGTCAAATCAAAGGTGATCGACTGATCACCACTACCATTGGTTGTTGTCCAGTTACCTACAATAGGCGCTTCAGTAGTAACAGAAGTCACACTACGCGTACCAACATATTCTGCATTATCAATACCACTAGCTAGGGATACCGAAGTCAAATTTGGAGCAATGGCACCAGTTGGCTCCTCATTGGTTCCCCATCCTCCTGCATTATTGGTGGCAAAATAAATTTCGCTTGGCGTATTTACATCGCTACCTGTAAAAGCATAGAGCGCTTCGCCAGTACCTGTAAGAGAAAAGCTGCCTCCTGTACGGGCTGCAGTACCTTGGGTAGCTGATATTCCAGTAGTCCCAGGCGTCAGGATTTCAACTACTTCACCAGCGACTAGGCCACCGACAGGGGCCGTATAAGTGATGTATCCTTCGCCAGAGTTGAAGGCTTGCAATACGTCATCCCATTCGTTGTCCGTAAAATAGATTTCTGTACCTGCACTGATAGTTGTCGTTGTCACAAATAAGATGTCGTCTCCTCCATCGGAATTCCATCCAATAACGACAATATCTTGTGCTTGTACTTGTACACAACTGAGGAGTAGAAAAAGTGCTACACAAAGTCGCCTCCAACTAGAAGCTGAGTAAAGGTTTCTTAATTTGTTTGGGTATTCAGTCATAAAAAGCATTTTGATAAGTTTTTGTGATTAAGAAAATTACTGGTGAGCTTTGATCAATTTTGTTCGAAATATTTGATTCGCTGTAGTTATTTCAAGCACGTAGACCCCACTTAGGTAGCCTTGAATTGGGAATCGCGCGTAGTTAATTCCAGTCTCTAATACGTGCTCTTCGAAGTGCAGGCGCTGCCCTGCCATATTGTACACCGAAAGGTATATTGGCGTCTTTTCGCCTGCATCCATTCTTAGATTGACATGTGTAGTTGCAGGTATTGGGAATACTTGTAATTGTAAGGGAATATTTAGGCGTTCCAGGGCAATGATTTTGGAATAGGTATAATGTCCATCGTTGTCCACTTGGCGCAATCGGTAATAGGCTTTTAGTGGTGGATCGACTACGAGGAATTCGTATTTATTGCCATTGCCTTGTGATCCTTCACTGTAGTGTTGGCCAATGGTCTTGAAATCTCTACCGTCTAGTGATTCTTCGATCTCGAAGTAAGCATGATTCTCCTCAGAGGCCGTTAACCACTCCAAGCGATGAAAGCCATCACTAGGCACTCCTTGGAAATAAACCAAATCTACGGGCAGCCTGGTTAGTTGCATGTGGTGGGCACCAATGCTGTCTGTCATATTTTGTGCAAAACTAAGCCACTCGCTAAGCGTGTAGGCATCATTGGGAGCGGTAATGACACTGTCTCGAACCAGCGTTACATCTTTAGCGAAATTGCTCGAACCGCCATCTTCTGTACCTACAATATCAATGATTGTCGCTGGAGCACTGGCCGCATCAAATAAGGCTATGGGGTCATTCCCATTGAAGCTCATTACGGAACTAGTCGTCATCAAATCCGCATTGGAGGTTAAATCCGTCAAAGCAGCGCTATTATTCACGATCAGATAAATGGATTGGTCGGGAATGGTGCCACTAAGCGAGAGCTTTGACCATGATCCAGCCCCATTGGTCTGCTTACCCAATTCGTATCCCGAAAGATCTACTGCCTCTCCAGTAAAATTGGCAATCTCAATAGCTTTGTTGAAAGAAGACCCTTCGATATATTCAGAGATGATCAGATTGGAAGCGGCAGAGGTGCCATCCACCAATTGTCCACTAACAGTATTGCTGTTGGCACTTGATCCATAGGCATTAGTAGCGACGATGTAATAGTAATAAGTCGTACTGGCATTGGCAGTATGATCCGTATAGCTTGTTACATTGGCAGCCAGAGCACCACTTAGTGGACTGAAGCTTATATTATCTGTAGATCGGTAGACCTGATAATTATCTTCAGTACTTACATCCGACCAGGAAAGATCAATCGTAGTATTCGTTGGAGAAATACTCAAATCTGTAATCGCTGATGGCGGAGCTGGGGCAGCTAATTGTGCACCTAAGCTAGGACCAGGGTCGCTCTCAACTGCAGCGTACATGGCCGTGATGTGATAGTAATAAATAGTGGATGGTGACACGCTGGCATCGACGTAGGTAACCGTATTGGCGCTAAGCGTAGACCCGATCTGAGTAAAAGATATACTGTCTGTAGATCGGTAGATATTGTAGCCCGTTTCAGCGGGCATATCTCCCCAGCTTATTGTGATCTGTGAAGTATTTGCACTCAATGCGATATTAGGAGAGGCATTGGTCCCAAAGTCCCAGGCTCGAACAATCCATTCAGGATTGGAGATGAAGGGATTCTCGTTGCCTTGATATAATAAGACATCCTCATTCCGTTGCTCTTCGTCGTTATCAATTGGGTCATTGAGGTGCCATTGGTAGAACATACAACTGTCTCCTACCAGGCTCATATTTCCAGCCTCAGTTGGATACATGGCATAGAAATAAAAAATGGAACGGGCCAGGTTTCCTTTGTGTGCTTCAGGAGGCTCAAAGGTGCTGCTGTAGAATTCGCTGTATAGATCAATGTCACTTGAAGGTATCGTCGTTTGATCAGTGGTTTGAATCATCCACTTTGTAGTGAGATTATCATCAATATCAGCAAAGGGAAAATTCTGGCGGGTACTATTCCAGTTTTGATAAGTTGGGAATAGGTGATGAATATCTGACTTCATGGGTTCGGCTGCACTAAAGAAGCTTTGAGGAATAGTGTGCTCGCAATTGATTGGTGTCATCCCACTGGTGCCTGCTGCACGTGTCAGATCGAATACTCGATATTCCTTATGCCCGCCATAGACACACGTGACCGAATCCATCTTATTATCAATGATGTTATACATATAGCTTCGAGCACCGTTAACACCATCGTAGCCCAGCGTTGTATGAGCGCCATCGTAATAATTTGCTTTTAGCCAAGTACGTAAGGCAGAGCCACTCAAACTATCAGGGAGAGATTGGGCCATTGATGAATAATTGAAAAGGGTCATTGTTATCGTCCATAGGACGAAAAGCAGGAGTAGTTTTCTCTGCATAAGTAGTATTGTTGTGTTTAAGTTTGGGATTTTCACATGCTCACAATGGAGAGAGGCATCTGAAAAATCTCAAAACCACGCAACAAAACATATGCCTTGGTGTAGCTTGAAATCCAGTGTGGAGAGTGAAATTGTTACATCGTAATAAAACACATGGTATAAAAGTATATTCTTTCCTTACCGAAAAAGGACCATTCCCTACCGAAAAAGCCTTAGAATAGGTCAAACGCTGAAGACACAAGCGGGTAATCAGCATTAGAGTGCCCTAAAACGTGACAGGGAATCAGCGCGACTTTTATCCTTAAAACAATTTATTTACATACATGACTTTTACTATTTTTCTTGTATTTTAAGGCATCATCATCTCAGCATGGTGGTGAAATTGATTACTGACTAAAGGAAGTTATACTATTATTCATTTTAGCAATATTTAACAATCGTGATAGATCTAGAAGAGGCACAAGAAATTGCTCTGCTCTATTTTAATAAGGGAGTAAAACCAGAATCAGAGCTCGTGATTATTCCAGCAGAAACATTAGTATTCGAAGAGGGGTTTATTTTTTCTGTGAATACTAAAAAATACATTATTGAAGGTGATATTGGATATAGAATATCTGGACTACCCTGTATTTTGGTTGACAAGAGAAACGGTAAAGTATTTAATCCTTATATAAATGAATACATCTATCCTAATGATCTAATTGCTAGATATCGAAAACAAATTAAATCGCATCAATAAAATAGTGTACCTCGATTAACTCCTAAAAGAGATGGGAATGAAAAACGCTATATCCATTTACCGCTTCTCGTTTGTGGAAATATGAACAGGAGTTCGTCTAGAAGAGCAAATTACATGAAGGCTCCTTTTACATCGCTCCTATTCTACTAACTGGTTTACAATAGCCCATCAATAAAACCCCCATTTTCTCCCCCTAATTCACTAGCTTTAAGCCACTAATAAATGCGCCATATGAATCGCCCTATTTATACCTATATTTTGTCCGCTGTCCTTTTTCTATTCCTTGCTTGTAACAGCCCAAAGTCCCTGCAAGACAGTACAGCCACTAGTCCTGAAACGCCCACTCTGCCACATCCTGTTAAATCCAAATACCAAAAGCAGGAATATCGCATCCAGATGAGAGATGGCATCTATCTACACACCACCGTCTACAGCCCGCGAGATGCCAGCCCAGATAATCGCTATCCCATGCTCCTCAAGCGAACGCCTTACAGTTGCCGCCCCTACGGAGCTAATGATTACCCAGATGCCATTGCACCTTCTTCTTATATGATGAAGGAAGGCTATATTGTCGTTTATCAAGATGTGCGGGGGCGATGGATGTCAGAAGGTACTTACGATAATATGCGACCCCATGTGGCCAACAAACAATCCAATAAAGACATCGACGAAAGCTCAGATACTTATGATACCATCGACTGGCTACTCAAAAATATCCAACACCATAATGGTCGGGTAGGGCAGTGGGGAATTTCCTATCCAGGCTTTTATACGACGGCAGGAGCGATTGAGGCCCATCCTGCTTTAAAAGCTTCTTCGCCGCAGGCGCCTATTGCTGATTTCTATTTTGATGATTTTCACCACAGGGGAGCTTATCTGCTGAGTTATTTCTTAGCCACGACGGTATTTGGTTATCAAAAGGCGGAACCGACCACAGAGCCATGGTACAAACGCGTCGATACTGGAACACCTGATCAATACCGTTTCTTTATGGAAATGGGGCCTTTAAAAAATGGCGACCAATATTATGGGGAAGATAATTTCTTTTGGCAGCAGCTTAAAGCTCATCCCGATTACGATGCCTTTTGGCAGGCACGAAATATTTTACCCCATCTGAAAAATATCCAACATGCAGTCATGACAGTGGGTGGCTGGTTTGATGCTGAAGACCTTTATGGGCCTTTGCAAACTTACAAAACCATCGAACGCAACAACCCAGGCATTGCCAATAGCATTGTCATGGGGCCTTGGAGTCATGGCGATTGGGCGAGAAATAGGGAGCGTCAGCAGGTGGGGCGGATTGATTTTGGGGAAGGGATTTCCGACTTTTTTCAAAGGGATGTTGAAGCCGTTTTTTTTAAATATCATTTGAAAGATGGACCCAAAGGTGACCTGCCAGAAGCCTATATGTACGATACGGGTAGAAAGGAATGGAAAACTTTTGAGCAGTGGCCACCAGCAAATAAGCAAACAAAATCTTTGGTCCTCCACGCGCAAGAAAAATTGGATTTTCAACCAGTTGAAGCTGGAGAAGCCCCCTTTTCTGAATACCTCAGCGACCCCAATAAGCCCGTTCCTTATTCTGAAGATATCAAAACGGTTTTTACTCCCCGCAAATACATGACGGATGATCAGCGCTTTGCTGGTCGTCGCCCTGATGTGCTGGTTTTTGAGTCAGCGATATTGGAAGAAGATTTGACTCTGGGAGGAGAAATCATGGCTCGACTAAAAGTCTCGACAACAGGGACGGATGCAGATTGGGTCGTCAAGCTAATTGATGTCTATCCACCCAATCATGAAGATTATGCCCACAATCCAAAGGAAATTCGAATGGGGCATTATGAGCAGATGGTGCGTAGTGAAGTCTTGCGCGGTCGCTATCGCAATAGTTTTGAACAACCTGAGCCCTTTCAACCTGGTGAAATTACGGACATTGAATTGCCCTTGCAGGATGTGCTGCATACTTTTAAAAAGGGGCATCGCATGATGATTCAAATTCAAAGCACTTGGTTTCCGCTAATTGATCGCAACCCTCAAAAGTATGTGGATAATATTTTCTATGCGGAGGAAAGCGATTTTATCAAGGCCCTTCATCGAGTTTATCATTCAGCAGCGCAGTCTAGTGTGATAGAGGTAGATATCTTGTCAGAGTAGAGGAGAGATCGCTACGCTGCGAGATCGCTTCGCTGCGAGATCGCTTCGCTGTGAGATCGCTTCGCTGTGAGATCGCTATGCTGTGAGATCGCTATGCTGTGAGATCGCTACGCTGTGAGATCGCTACGCTGTGAGACCGCTTTGCTGTGAGATGATGGTAATTTGTCTCAAATTACCCCTTCCCCTGCAAAACCCTTTTTCAAGCGCGAAAGCCCATAGAATCCCCCTTAATAACCAAGAGGCCATACATCGAATCCTAAACCCCTCCTACAAAGCGCAGCGGCAAAAAAAAATAAGCTGCCGATCAACATCGGACAGCCTATTCTTAGCTAACTATATCTGATTACAGCAGTGGGTTTTAAGCCCGACCGCCATTCAATTCGTCTTGGAGCTTCTTGAGCTCATCCCACTTGCCTTGAGCAGCTAATTTAGCTTGCTTTGGCCAAGTTGTTGGGTCGTGCATTTTGAAGCGATTGCCTGCTTCTGTCAGGACGGCCTTCAAAGTCTTCTGAGTCGCCTTACTCAAGTCAGCAAAAGTGACAATACCTGCGGCGTTGAGCAAAGAAGCAATCTTTGGGCCAATGCCTTCGATTTTCTTCAGGTCATCCTTGACCGCTTTCTTGGCTACTGCCTTCTTAGGAGCAACCGTCTTCTTTGCACTTACTTTCTTCGTGCTTTTCTTTGGCGCCTTCTTTACGACATCCAATGTCTCAGGAGTGCCAGGAAGGGCAACGACAGAGTTGTCGAAACCAAATGGATTAGGGATGTAGTCGTCAGCAGCCCAATCGTTTTCCCATACCTGCTTGTCGATCAGGTAACGGAATTCGTAGTCGCGACCAGTTGTCAATTCGACAACCGCTTTGAATTCGCCTTTAGAAGCTTTCATTGGAATACCTGCCTCGACATCCCAATTGTTGAACTCACCCAACAATACGACTTCTTTGCCTCCATTAACTGCTTCCTTGGGAAGGCTAAAGGTCACCTTAGCAGTGGGTTTAGTTTTGAGAAATTGCTTTTTGATACTCATGGCTAAAAGGTTTATTTATGGTTTACAGATTACTTACGTGAATTTGGAGTAGGATGTTTTATTATGTATCATTTTTTTTAATCATACGTAATGAAGAGTAGCCCTTTAATCTTGTGGCGGCTCGTCATCGCAGCGTCAAAACTTCTCCTTACACCATATTCCTATTCCAAATATCGAGGTCCATGCTTTTCATTTTCCCCGCAAAAACGCCGCAAAGATAGGGTTTATTTTGGAATAAAGCATTGATTATCAATCTTTGTGTTTGATTTACACTAATTATTTTGTATCTTTTTTGAAAATACAAACCCGCTCATCCGGCCACTTGAATTTTATGCCTGTTGGAGTGAACCTCAATCGTCCAATTTTCATTTTATTTAGGTAAGTAACATATAGCGATGATTTTGAAAATGATTCGCTTTTCCAAATTCTTTTCTAATTCTAAAAACCTCAAAGCATGAGTTTGAAACTTGGTGACGTGGCTCCGGATTTTACCGCTGAGACTACAGAAGGTACGATTAATTTTCACGAATACCTTGGCGATGGCTGGGGATTACTCTTTTCTCACCCCGCAGATTATACGCCTGTTTGTACAACAGAGCTGGGTAGAACGGCTCAACTCTCTGAAGAGTTTCGCAGTCGAAATGTCAAGGTATTGGCCGTTAGCGTCGATCCTCTTGACTCGCATCACGGCTGGGTAAAAGACATCAATGAAACGCAAAATACTACCGTCAATTTTCCCATTATTGCAGATGCCGATCGACAAGTAGCTTCGCTATATGGAATGATCCATCCCAATTCGGATAATAAATTGACTGTTCGTTCTGTCTTTGTCATCGGCCCAGATAAAACGGTTAAATTGACCCTGACTTATCCCGCCTCCACGGGACGTAATTTTCAGGAAATTCTCCGTGTTATCGACTCCCTACAGTTGACGGCCTACCACAGTGTAGCCACACCTGCCGATTGGCAGCACGGTGAAGATGTGGTCGTCTCACCCGCTATCGCCACAGAAGATATTCCCGAGAAATTTCCCAAAGGGCATAAGGTCATTAAGCCCTATTTGAGAACCACCCCTCAGCCTAACCTATAGCCTTTTTCATCCCGGAGTGAGATAGATTATTCAAGTTGCTAAAGTATTGCATCCCGGAGCAAATGCTTCTCACTCCGGGATGAAAAAGGCTATAGGTTAGGCTGA
>JBCBDH010000203.1:0-9562 GCA_038529855.1 Bacteroidota bacterium
ATAGATGCTATCCTGAAAGCTCATTTGTATCGCGATCTTTGTCAGACGAATTACTTCAATTTATACGAAATCTATCAGAATAAAGAGGAATACCAAAAGGCATTAGGCTTTCTGGAAATGGGGGTGAGCTTTCAGGATAGCATCTATAATGAAAAGCAAACCAAGCGAATAACGGAACTACAGTTCAAATATGATGTGGCCAAAAGTGAGAAAGAGATCCATACCCTACAGCTTCGTCAAAATCAAATCATGTTTTTGGGATTTCTAATCCTTTTTGGGGTTGTAATTCTATTTTTGGTATCTATTTTGGCTATAAGAGGCAAGAGTGCCAATGTACTCAAACGCAAAAGTAAAGAGATACAGATTCAGAACGTCAAGCTCAAGGAATCCAACGAAGTACTCAAGCAGTTTGCTTATGTCGCTGCACATGACTTAAAGGAGCCACTGAGAAATATTGGTAGTTTTGTCAATCTATTGAAAAAGCGATACGGCAGTAACTTCAATAGTGAAGCCCAAGAATACATGGGCTTTGTCACTAATGGAGCGCGAAGAATGAATAATTTGTTGGAAGATCTTTTAGAGTATTCGCGGATTTCTGCTCAAGCCCCTACCCGAGAATTTATTGACATCTATGAGGTAGTGAATGAAGTATCTAGCAATCTAAAGGAGAAGATCAGAAGGCAAAATGCAAGGATTGATTGTGCGGAGGATCTACCCAAGATGCGTATGAATCACCTGCATTTGGTGCAACTGTTCCAAAACCTAATCAGCAATGCGATGAAGTTTGTTGATGGACCACCAATTATCCGCATTAGCGGGAAAACGGAAAATGGTTATACAACGATCAGTATTCAGGATAATGGCATTGGAATTGACAAAGAGTTCGGTCACAAAATCTTTAATCTGTTCCATCAATTAAATAAAAATAAAAAGTATGAAGGAACAGGGATTGGCCTGACTATTGTCAAGAATATTGTAGATAAGTACGATGGAAAGATATGGTTTGAGTCTGAGATTAATCAGGGAACTACTTTTTTCATCAGCATTCCAGTAGATGACGCTCAGGCGGCTCCTACGGCTACCGTTAATGAGAAAGCCCAAGTGGCCTTTGCTCAGAACTAATGCAATAAACCACACCGAAACAGCGTAACAGATCGACTTAATAAAAGTTAATAAAAACCTAAAACCAACTAATAAACAATAAAAAGTGAATTATAAAAATAAATATACAATAATTTTCACTGTCACAGTTAATACAAATTCCAACTTGAATAAACCCCTAGAAAAAACGACTTTTATATCAAGAAACAAGGGTAGTTAACTACTTGGTTTCTTTATCTCCCTAGACCAAAATCATCCCCTTCTGGTCCGCTTTTTCTCCCCTTATTATTTAGGCATTGACCATTTGACAATTGAATTAGACCCAGATCAATCCCCTTCATTAGTCATTCATTTTATCTGGATTTGTGTGTAAGAGATGTGCGTATACTGCACATTGAGACGATCAGGTGATGGCTTTAAAAATGATCAGGAAATTATCAGGATAGGCTAATATCATAGGACTTAACCTACATATTAGGGATGGTATAGATTACCATCCAAATAATTACTTGCGACAAAAGAGAAATAAGAAATTACAGAATGACCGATTCCCAAAAAGCCGATCGTTAATAATGGTTGGAGCTTGGAAAGATACTAACACCTTACTTAGGCACAATGAGAAAATACACAATGGAAGAAAACAGACTTTCAGGATACCTGGACAAAATGATTATGAAATACTCCACTTTATTAATTATTTAAATCTATCAATCATGAGTAAGCTAAGCATTCTCAAGAAGGATTTGCGTCAATCATCTGTATTGACAAAAGGCCAGGCTCTACGACTCAAGGGTGGAGACGACAAGCGCGTCAAGCCGCCTGCAACGGGTTGGGGTGGAAATGACAACGGTGGTTCCGGTGGCGGAGCTGGCGGAGGAGCATAATTCCACAGCCATAGGAGTAGCCTTTGAATAAGCTATTTGTAAATCCTATGAAAAATTAGCGAGGTGGACTGGACAACCAGTCCACCTTTTTTATTAGCTCCCCCTAAAAGATCGCTAAGTACTATGCAAATCAGCACTTTAGGTATAGTTTTTGGCTGTACAAACAGGGACCAAAGTGCTATGGCCTCATTCAATACAGACGATATGACTATCCAGTTCATCCAACTTACTTTCCGCAATCTATCTGTTTTTCGCAGTTGCCTGGTAATTGCCCTACTGCTCTTTGCTATTCCTTCTGCTGTACAAGCAAAAGATTTGGACAGTTTAAAGAATACGCTTAGGGAGGCTGTTGTCGGTAAAGATATGCTTACGCTGTTGGATATGGCATCCAAGCATGCTACAGACGACCTAAATCTGGCCCTTGCTTATGCCGATATAGCATTGGATGATGCGGAGAAGACACAGGACGATAAAAAGATGTTTTCCATCTATCGCGAAAAGGGGTTCTTTTATGAAGACAATAATCAATTGGCCAATGCCTTGATGTGTTATCACAATGCCCTGGAATCTGCTATCAAACTCGACAACAACGAATACAAACTCATTATCTATAACGACCTGGCCATTACCCACCGCCGTTTGGGAAATTATAAACGAACCAAGGACTATCACGACAAATCACTCGAACTAGCCCAAAAAGTCAACGACCTCAAAATGGTCGAATTTAGTTATCACGGTCTTGGGTATCTCTACGAAACTATTGGCGATTACGATAAGGCGATTGAGTACTATTTTCAATCCCTGGAAGTAGCAGAAATCAGGGGCTCTGTCAATGGCGTAATCGTAACCATGCAAAATATTGCCCTGACTTATATCAAACTCAGCAATCAGGAGCTAGCCCTTAAAACCATTGATAAGGCCCATGTCTTGGCAGTAAAGGAAAATGATACCTTACAGATTGCCAATGTGTTACACGACTATGGCGAGGTATTAAGAGAGGTGGGAAGATACGATCAAGCCCTAGAGCGTTTGAGAGCCTCCAAAGAGGTATATGAGCGCTACAATATGAAGCCCACTATCGCCCGCTCTCTAATCAATATTGCCGATATCTTTACTATGAAAGGCGAATATGAAATTGCTCAGCGCTACTTCATGGAAAGTCTCAATTACGATCAGTACATTGGTAGTGAAGATTACGCCATACTCTTCAATAAACTGGGGAATCTATACCTCAAGATCAACAAGAAAGAAAAGGCCGAACGCGCCTTTCAGAATAGCTTGGAAATTTCTCAAAAACACGATTTCAAGAAGCTCATCCAGGCCAATAACCACAGTCTGTACAGCATCTATTCTCAAAAAGGCATGTACAAGGATGCCTTGCAGCATTTGGTAACCACTTCAAAAATGAAGGACTATCTGCTGAATGAAGATAAGACCAAACGCATTGCAGAAATGCAGTTTAGATTTGATGCGGAAAAAAGTGAGAAGGAAATCCAGCTCCTCAAGCTGCGACAAAATAAATTGATGCTCACGGGCAGTATCTCTATCTTTATCTGTATCGTCTTGTTTTTGATTTACATCATCAAGATGAGGGGTAAAAACAACAGCGCTCTTCAAAGTAAAAACGAAGAAATCCAGGCTCAAAACGTCAAGCTCAAGGAATCCAACGAAGTGCTCAATCAGTTTGCCTATGTAGCGGCCCATGACTTGAAGGAGCCTCTGCGCAATATTGGTAGCTTTATCAATCTGATCCAGATCAAATACGGTCATCAGTTTAATGAAGAAGCCAATGAGTACATGGAGTTTGTCACAACTAGTGTGCGACGACTCAATAATTTGCTGACTGACTTATTGGAATATTCTCGAATTTCCAGCCAGGAACCCGCCAAGGAAGTCATCAGTATCAAGAAGATCATCCAGATCGTACTGAGCAATCTACACGATTCTATTCTTCGCAAGGAGGCCCTCGTCAATTTCCCTGAAGATATGCCCAGTATTCAGATGAGTAAGCTTCATTTGATTCAGCTTTTCCAAAATTTGATCAGTAATGCCCTCAAATTTGTGGATGGGCAACCCGTCATCAATATCTCCACTAAGCAGACTGGCGAACTTATTACCATCACCATCCGCGATAATGGTATTGGGATTGATCCTGAATTTGGCAATAAGATATTTAATCTATTCCATCAGCTCAATAAGAATAAGAAATACGAAGGCACGGGTATTGGACTGACCATCTGTAAGAACATCGTCGATAAATACGATGGAAAGATTTGGTTTGAATCTGACCCAGGTAAGGGAACGGCTTTCTTTATCTGTCTGCCTATCCGCCAGACTGAAACGGCCAAGGAACAAGCCGCTATGCCAGCGTCTGCTGAACTCGTCCCTGCATAGATTCTTGCTATAAGCCAAACTTTTGGAGTGGGCGAAGTTGCTGAAAACCCTTCGCCTCCAATTCGCGTGTCGCTTCACTCCGCGCCTCTAATACTGGATTGGTATGATTAAAATGCGTGAAGTAAATCTTAGCTCTTTCATCATTGGGCAAGGTAGAAAACAGCACCATACTTTCCTCAATAAAAGGATGCGGTATCAGACTCATGTCCCGACCAGGAATCTCTCCATTGGCATAAAAAGTACCATCTAAAAAGGCCAGATCAACCTGGCTGATTTCCTCGCGAATATCTCGATCCCATTTTTCCCATTTGTCGATATCAGGTATATAAATGGCTGAACGATTTGGGCCTTGGATGTGAAAACCAACTGTTTCAGAAAATTCACCGCGATGAGGAACCAGAAAGGGACGAACCCTAAGATCATTGCCTAAGTGTATTGAAGAATCCGCAGTCAAAGGCTGAATGGCAATATTCTTCAGCTCTACCAATTGACTCCAAGGGCCTTGGGTGCTTAGGAAATGGCCCATTTTGGGCATGGCATATACTGGCATTTCACTAGCCCCCATGACCTCACGTCCCAAATGCATTAATCCTGTGTAATGCCCAATATGAGCATGGGTGAGAAAAATACCCGCTAAGTCTACCAAAGTATCAGCAGAGCGCTCCTCTAAAAGTCGCAACTGGTACTTAAAATCAGGAGTAGCATCCAATAACCAGCCCTTGGCGCGAATTGGATCAACTAGCGCTATGCAAGCCACCATCTGGTGGCGCTCTGGCTGATCCCAAATTGCCTGGCAGCAGCTCTTGCGACAGGCGGCTTGAGGATAACCTGCATCTTGGGCAATACCCAGTACCATTAGAAAAGGCGCCTTATCTTGCTGGTCATCATTGGTTAAATGCCCTGAATCCAGGGTAGCCGTACATCCTCCCCAAGCAAGCAAGCTCCATAAAAAGATAACGTATCGAAGCATATAGCGTTGTTATTTCCCTTGTTTGATGGCTTCCCAGGTTTGATACAGGCTTTCTTGTTTGGGGCGATCAGCGGGGATTTCGCGCAGTGGCTCACAGGCTTTTAAGCTGGCATAGCATTCAGCAGGAAGACTTTGGTAGAGCGCCGTCCCTTTGGTTTTCCAGGAAATCATCTCATCACTGACCTTTTTAATCACCTTTCCTGGATTGCCTACGACCAAACTCCGTGGTGGAATCACTAAATCAGCTTTGATAAAACTAAGGGCTCCTATAATACACTCCTCCCCTATTTCTACTCGATCCATAATCACCGCATTCATCCCCACTAGGGTATTCCGACCAATATTGGCCCCATGTATTATGGCTCCATGCCCAATATGAGCCGCTTCTGCCAGTCGAACCGTCACCCCAGGGAACATATGAATCGTACAATTCTCCTGAACATTACAACCATTCTCGATAATAATCTCCCCCCAATCTCCTCGAATGGCAGCCCCTGGCCCAATGTAGACTTGTTCACCAATGATGACATTACCAGTGACAACCGCTTGTGGGTGAACAAAGGCACTTTCATGGACGACGGGTTTGAAGCCCTTAAATTCGTAGATCATAAGGTGATTTTAGGCTTAAAATAGTAAAATTGCGGGAATTGAAAAGGGGTGCCTCTGATGATTCAGAAGCACCCCCTTTAATATATCTTTGAGCGCATTTTAGTCGTTAGAGGACAACATAGCTAACAAACGCAGGATTTCAAGGTATAACCAAACGAGGGTTACCAATAAGCCCATGGCAGAAAACCACTCCATATATTGTGGAGCGCCATAGCGTTCTCCCTTTTCAAAGCTGTCAAAGTCCAATAAGAGGTTCAAGGCAGCAACACCGATAATGACAAGGCTAATTCCAATTCCTAAGGCTCCTCCTTCATGGAGAAAGGGAACGCTCATTCCAAAGAAAGAGAGCGCAAAGTTGACGATGTAAACCAAAACAATCGCCCCAGTCGCCATGACCACACCTGTACGGAATTTGCTGGTCACCACAATGATCTTGGTCTTGTAAATAAAGAGCATCATAAAGAGAACAGCCATTGTTAGCGTTACCGCTTGGAAGATGATTCCACCGTAAGCAGCTGCATACATAGCGGAAATACCTCCCAAGACTAGACCTTCAAGAGCCGCATAAATAGGGGCTACGATGGGTGATTTCTCTGGCTTAAAAGAGGCATAGATAAAAGCAATAAAACCCAGTAAGGCTCCACCCATTATAAAGAGCGGATTGGGAAAGGCAAATGAATATAGTGTGGTAATCAACATGATCCCAGTTAGAATCAGTGTCTTATTAATGGCACCATTCACAGTCATGGCCTTTTCGTTATGGGCCACTAGTTCTGAATCCAATACTTTGGATTCCTCGGCAGTCTTTCTGTAGGTGTCTTCTTTCAAAAATGGATTAGAAGACTCTGAAAACTTACTAAATCGACTCATAGCTCGCTTTAATTAGTGATAAATTTTTCTGCTGCAAAACTACAACAAAATCTGATTACTTGTATGCATGCTAGCATGCAATAGATAGGCAATTTGCCCATCTCTATATACTCGAAAACACTTTCGGGTAATAATTGTTTCCCTTGTTTTTAGGGAAAAACGCCCAATATATGTTTTCAGTATACTTGCTAAGATAAAACATTCAAGGGGCCACTCTGGTTCCAAAATCCTTTAGTCCAACAGCGATTCTTCCTTTAACCAATTGAATATCAATATATCAACAGGCGCAATTCGATCCATATCAGCAGTGGTCATCCAAGTAATCTCCTCAATTTCCATGCTGGGTTTGACCGTTCCAGTATAATTTCCGCTGTAACAAGTCATTCTTACCTCTACCCCCTCTGGTTGCCCGTCTGCCTGCGCCTGAAAAATCCCTACAAAATCCATGGTATTTTCCTCAAGGCTTACATCCAATTCCTCTTTAATTTCCCTACTCAGCGCCTGCCAGTCTGATTCACCAGCCTCTCTTTTCCCACCAGGGATATAGTATTTGGATTTCCCCTTGCTTCGAGTCATCAAGATTTTTCGATCGACGATCTCTATCCAAGCTAATTTATCTATCAATTTCATTTATAAAAGCTTATACGCGTTCAATAATCGTTGCATAGCCCTGCCCTACCCCAACACACATCGTCACTAGTGCATAGCGTTTTTGCTGTTTGTGCAATTCAATGGCTGCAGTCTGCAAAATACGCGTCCCAGACATCCCCAATGGATGCCCAATCGCTATCGCTCCCCCATTGGGATTGATGCGTGGATCATCGTCAGCCAGCCCCCATGCGCGAATACAAGCCAAACTTTGTGCAGCAAAAGCTTCATTCAGCTCAATAATATCTATATCCGCCAGGCTCAAACCCACTCGCTTTAGCGCCATTTCAGAAGCCTTCACTGGCCCAATCCCCATAATACGGGGTTCCACCCCTGCCACTGCTGAACTGACAATTCGAGCTTTGGGGCTCAGCTTGTAGCGCTTTAGGGCTTCTTCAGAAGCCACCAACATCGCTGCTGCCCCATCATTGAGTCCAGAGGCATTACCCGCTGTTACCGTACCGCCCTCTTTCTTAAAAGCGGTGCGAAGCTTGGCCAATATTTCCAGACTGGTCTTAGGTTTGATAAACTCATCTTGGTCAAAAAGGATGGGATCAGCTTTGCGTTGTGGGATGGAGACGGGCGTAATTTCCTCTGCCAGTCGCCCAGATTCACGCGCTTTGGCAGCTTTCATTTGGGAATGATAAGCGAAGCGATCCTGATCTTCTCTATTGATTTGATACAGTTCTGCTAAATTTTCAGCCGTCGTTCCCATACCATCTGTACCATATAATTCCACCATTCGCGGATTGATAAAACGCCAACCAAAGCTGGAATCGTGCATCTGTGCATCTCGACCAAAGGGGGCGGATACTTTAGAAATCACCCAGGGACCACGGGTCATATGCTCCACTCCACCAGCAATAAATACTTCCCCCTCATTGCTTCGAATAGCCCTGGCGGCTTGTACAACTGTCGACATACCAGAGGAGCAGAGTCGATTGACGGTTTCTCCTGGGACATCAAAAGGCAAGCCTGCCAAGAGCAAGGACATACGAGCGACATTGCGATTGTCTTCGCCTGCCTGATTGGCACAGCCAAGGATTACATCGTCAATCTCCGCAGTTACCAGATCTGGGTGGCGCTCCACCAAGGCTTTGATGGGAATAGCTCCTAAATCATCGGTTCTGATGGTCGATAGCGAACCCCTGAATTTGCCGATAGGGGTTCTGATGGCGTCTACTATAAATGCGTCTTTCATTAATTTGAGGGTCTTGTTTGGTTAAGTTTCGCTAATCCATTCCTTATCCGTGCGATAAACGGTGCCTTTGAATAGAGCGACGGTTTCCTTTTTTTCATTACTTACCTCCACACTGTAAACAGCGGTACGATTGCCTAAATGTTCTTCTGTAGCCCTAGCATACAGCCATTCTCCTATCTGAACTGCTTGGGTGTGAGAAATGGAGGTTTCTATAGATACGGCTTTTCGGCCTCTGGAATTGGAAGCAAAGGCAAAAGCACTATCTGCAAAAGAAAAACTAATGCCTCCATGCGCAATCTTAAAGCCATTGGTCATCTCTTCCCTTATTTGCATACGGCAGTAGGCAGAACCAGGGGCCACTTCCAGTATTTCAATTCCTAGCCACTGGCTAAATGCATCTTTTTCGTACATCAGCTTGTGAACAATGTGCTGGGCCTTGGCTTGTTCCGTCATTATTATTCGGCTGTTTGCGCTTGGTTGGCATAAAAAGTCTGGCCCGCCTTGGCCATTCTTCGCAGCAGTGGGCTACAGCGATAGCGATCTTCGCGATATTCATCATAAAGCTGATCCAGACTAGCTACACAATGCGCAATTCCTTTTTCATCAGCCCATTGCAATAAGCCCTTGGGATAATTTACGCCTTTGGTCATGGCCAGATCAATATCTTCCCTAGAAGCCACTCCCCAAAATAGCGCATCTGCCGCTTCATTAATCAGCATTACCAGTACGCGCCAAAGAATGGCTTCACCAAGTTCTGGATCGCGATTAGGTCTTGGCGGGGTGGCCGTCTCGCTGTAATCGTAATAGCCCTTTCCGCTCTTTCTTCCCCAGTAGCCCGCTTCCATCATCCGCTTTTGGGTAAAGGCGGGTTTGTAGCGAGGATCG
>JBCBDH010000204.1:0-9559 GCA_038529855.1 Bacteroidota bacterium
GGGCAATCAGTTGGGTATACTGAGAGCCAAAATCTAAGATCAGTACTTTTTCGTTCATGCGGCAAAGATAAGGAACTGATTTTGACTTTTTTGCTTATCCGGAATGGAAATCGGGGTCAATCAGCCGAAGTACTGGGTCAGAGCCGCTATATTTTCACAGAGAAGAAAATAAAAAGGCAGATTCTCCATAAATTCTCTCCTTTTTTGATTATATTCACTGTAACCTGGATTGATAGTTTTCTGATTTACACGTACTTAGACGGACATACCTAGTAAACCATTCGACATTCTCAAAACAAAACTTAATCAACAACTATGAGTGCAAGAGCTCTATCTATGCTCGTCTTGCTCACTACTTTGGGATGGTTTTGGTTTAGTCAAAAATGGCATTGCTGCTGGATTCGAGGCGCCTGCTGCGAAAAACCAGTAGTTGAAAAATTAGCCACTGGACCAGCTACTTTGCAATTCAACTGGTCAACACCAAAACCCACTACCACTGAGCAATTCGCAGATTACAAAGCTGAGATCCTAAAAGGCAACTCTGGCGACAACCTACTGGAAATCGTAGGAAAGTACTATGCTAACGAAAGTAATGCTACTGATTTTGACAACCTCGGGCTAGCCCGCGCCAATGCCATTAAAGCCCTACTGGTAGACGAAATTCCCGAAGAACGCATCCGTCTCAAAGCTATTCAGGTGAGCGGAAGTTCTGCAGACAGTAATCAGGTCATCCCCAACACGGATTTTCGCTGGACGGAAATCGAGGTCAAACAATCCGAAGTCGTCGTGATGGCCGATCGAACCATTATCCTTTTCCCTTACAATTCTGCCCAAAAAGAAGCCGATCCCAAAGTAGATGAGTACCTCGACAAACTAGTCGCACGACTCAAAGGCAGTGGGGAAAAAGTGAGCCTAACTGGTCATACGGACTCTGATGGCGACGAACAGTCCAATGAGCAATTGGCCAAAAGACGAGCTGACTACATCGCAAGTCTGCTCAAAAACAAAGGCGTCGACATCAAGCAGTTGGAAACCCATTCCAAAGGGGAAAGCAGTCCCGTGGCCTCCAATGATACGGAAGCCGGAAAACACCAGAACCGCAGGGTAGAGCTGCGCATTCTTCAATAATTTAAAAAACCATCATGTTATTACTAGATATTTGTACGGAATGTACCTGGCAAATCGTACCCATGCTATTGGGTTCTTGGCTTTTGGGATGGCTATTTTGGTGGCTATTCAATAAAAAAGCCCTACAGGATAAAATCAATTTATTGGAAAAAGACCTCGACATCTGGAAAAGTAAATCCAATAAACTGGAAGCCGATTTAAGTACGGCTTATTATAATGAGGAGAAAACCAAAAAGGAGCTTGTAAAGGTAAAGGGGAAGTTGGGAGATGTAGAGTTGAAGCTTCGCGCTTGTGAAGAAGCAAGTGGGGATACTTAAAAGAGAGGCGATATTGCTGTACTATGAGATCCTTTAGTCTAGCCGCCTGGCGGGGTTTAGGCCAAAGAATCTCATAGTACACTGGCTTCCTTACTTCAAATAAAGCTTAAATTCTACCCGCCGATTCTTCGACCGCCCATCTTTGTATTTATTATTGGCAATGGGTCGAGACTCACCATAGCCGACATAATCCAATCGACTCTTACTGATGCCTTTTAGCACGAGGTAATCTCGGCAGGCTTTGGCCCGTTTTTCCGATAGCCTTTGATTATTATCATAACTGCCAATGCTATCGGTATGCCCTTCAATACTCATCGAATAGGCGGTATATTTATTCAATAGCGCAACGATCTGATCCAATACATCATAAGAGCTGCCTTTGATCGCTGCTTTTCCTTCTTCAAACTGGACGGCTTGCATAGCCTCTTCCAAAAGGGCTTTATCTCCTTCTTCGATATCTGGACAGCCATTAGAAGCAACTGGGCCAGGGCGATTTGGACAATCATCAGTGGGATCGGGAACCAAATCACCATCTGTATCCGGGCAACCAAGATATCGGGCAAGCCCAGGGCGCTCAGGACAGTCGTCTAGATGATCGGGAATTTGATCGCCATCCTTATCTGGACAACCTTTTAGCTCAGCCAAACCAGCAAGCTCTGGGCAGTCGTCCTCTTTATCCTGCAAACCATCCCCATCCGTATCTTGATTGGGGCAACCCCTATTATCCACATCGCCGACAAGCTCTGGGCAATCGTCCTCAGGATCAGCCAAACCGTCGCCATCCGTATCAGGACAACCACTAAATTCTGCTAATCCCACCACATCAGGACAGCTATCGTCTTTATCGGCCACGCCATCCCCATCTAAATCGGGACAGCCATACAAGGGAATAGGGCCCGCTTCATCTGGACATTGGTCTTGATCATCGCTAAGGCCATCTTTATCGCGATCTGCAGGCAGGGTCATCTGAGGCTGTTTAGGGGTCGATTTTTTACCCAATAGAAACAGTACTCCCAATTTAGCCAGATTGATGTCGGGTTCGTCTTGGAGACTGATGCGGCGAGCAGCTTGAATTTGAAGGTAAGTTTTGGGATTGAGCTGGATATCTAAACCTAGGCCAAGGGGAGATTGAGCGCTAAAGTCGCCATTTTCATTTCCCATCCCGCCTATTCCGCCAAATAAATAGGGAACCAAGCGGTGAGCGGATTTGAAATATTGCAATTTGACTTGTACATCACCACCGAATATCAAATTGTTTTCAAGGCTTAGCCCATCCGTGCTAGGTACTTGTATATTTCCCAGAAAGAGCGGGACTTCTACATTGAGAAAAGAAGCCAAATTTCGGCTGTAAGCCAATTCAAAACCAGGTTGAAGATCAGCATCCAGATCGCCAGCATAATCCGAGGCGTCAATCAATAATCCCCGAACAGCTACTCCGTTTTTGTATTCCGTAGATTGGCCTTGAACAAGTAAAGGAAGGAGGGCAAGCACCATTAGTAGGATGACTTGAAATGCTGGAAGTCGGTACATATTAATCAGGTTTGGGCAAACAATTATTCCTTTAAGCCTCTACCCTCTTTTTGGATTTTTCCTTCTTTATTGAGTTTCTTCATCAAGCGATCTAAAATACCATTGATAAAGTCCTTACTCTTCTCCGTACTGTACATTTTGGATATTTCGACAAACTCGTTGAGGGTAACTTTTGTGGGGATGGTGGGAAAGATCATCAATTCACAGAGTGCCATTTTAAGTAGAATCATATCTATAACCGCAACGCGCTCTGCATCCCAATTTTTTAAGGTAGGCTCGATATGCCCCAATAGCTCTTCATCTCTTTCATAAACATTGCGCAGTAATGCCTCACCAAATTCCTTAGTAGTCTCATCACTTGGGCGATATTCCTCATAAAAGCCAGCTGATACAGGCAATTGCTTGATGGTCTTTTTGATCGTGCCGACAACTAGTGATTTATCATCAATCCAGTTGGCATAGCGATCTTCCATCACTTCCGTAAACAATTCATTATTGATACAGGCTTTGTAGAGTTTTAGGAGGATATCAATGTGATCCTCAGTTTGGGGATCATCTTTGAAGATGTAGGCTTTATAGTCGTCTGTTTTTGCAAACTCAATATAGATAGACCTAGGGTGATCAGGATCAATTCCCTTACCTAAATCATAGTGCTCGAACAGCGTTTTCAATTCGGAAAGCCGATGCATGGACTGCGTCAGCTCATTGTGAAATAGTTTAGCGCTAAAGCGCTCATCTTCTTCAGAAGGTAGATGTTTAGCTGAGCGACGTTCAGCATCCTTTTTGGCGTAATCTACAACTTGGAGCAGGTACATCAGATTAAACAGGTACAGCTCAAAGGAATGGTGGATACCTTCCTGATAGGAGCGAAAGACATCATCAAACGATAAGTGCCTATCCCGACTCATGGTGTAGAGCATCTGCATAACTTTTATGCGGATATTTCTTCTACTTAACATACAGTTTCAAACGACTAATATCTAATGTCAAATATATTCAACACAAAGAAAATTAAATTTTCCTAAGGTTGTATGAGAAAAGATAGAATAAATAATTTTTTTTCTCGAAAAGTAAACGTTTGACCTCCGTCGTTTTATTTCATCGCGATCTGTTGTATTTCTGCAAAACTCGGCAGTTTACTGTGATGCCACTTCGCAATAATTTTACCGTCTTTCCACAAGACCACACCAGGATTGGAACGGATGATAGTTTTGAGTAAGATATCGTCTGCTTCATAATAGGGATATGCCGACTGGGAGGCATGGCGAAAATCGTCAATGATCGCCTCTCCTGCTCCTCCAACGACGCCGTATACATTATAACCCGATTTTTCTGCAGCACTGGCAAGCGGATTAATCTTTTCTTCAAATATCTTTAAATAGTCTGTATCAAAAACATACTGATCTTCCTGTACTTCCATCGTATTGACCTTCTCTAGTCTTTGCACTACTTGGAAAGTATCCGCACTAGGTATCGTATCGCTTACGAAAATGGAGTCTCGTATGGTTTTAGTGCCAGCTTGTGTGTCGTAGTAGTATTTATAACACACGATCATAAAGTGGTAATTTGGATCACTCAGGATATCTTCGGTCACCTCATTCCCCTCCACATCTGTAATGCTAAAATCACTAATCTTTGAAGGTGGAATGGCTGGTTCGGATTTGATTTGCTCGTAATCCCACTCTTCTTTAGGATAATCCTTATATTTCTTCAAAAACTGATCGTAGGGTAAATCTACAACCTCACCAGTTCCTTTATTGGTCAATTGATAGGAAAGGATTTTTACATTAGCAGCAGCCTCTTCTTCAGCCGCTTTTATCGCAGCGATGTCATTTCCTTCCTTAAATGGGCGGAAATCTTCGTGTGGCAAATCCCACACATAATTACTCAAACAATAAATAAAAATACCCACTGTCGTCAATGCCGTAGCTGCCTGGCGGATTCGCGGGGTCGCCAACTGGTGCATATCTTTCATTCGCAAGACAAAATAGACGGCTGGAAACATCAAGAAAATGTCTTTAAAAAAGGAAATCTTGGGTTTGAGTTTTAGGAAGTCGCCAAAACAACCACAGTCCGTCACCTTCATATTAGTCTCTACATAAGGCCCCCATTTTCCAAATTCAAAGAAATTCACGCCTTGCGGTACATAGCCCGTCAGATAGGTAAAACCTGTCAAAAAGGTAAAAAAGCCCACCAAGAGAAGAAAAGCCCAACTGGTGAACTTTGGCGAAGTCCCCATCAATAGCATGACACCAAGGACGATCTCAAAAACAATCATAAAGACAGAAAAGCCAATGGCATATTCAGATAGGAAGGGAAACATGGGTGCCAAAAAAGACATCCAAGTATCGGCAAAGGTCGATTCAAACTCCCCAAAATACTGCTCCATCTTGTAAGCCGTTCCCAAAGGATCAACGGCTTTTACCCAACCGGAAAACAGAAATAGAGCGCCACAAAAGCTCTGCATAAAAGTCATTGGCCAGCTCTTCTGGGCTTTCAATACACCACCGATAATACCCGTTAGGATAAGCGCAGCAATTCCGATATAAATCAATAAGGTCGTTAAGGTCATGACATCTAATAATTTTCGGCTATTGGTTTAGAATAGACAATGGAAAAAACCATGTTTGCGCAAATATAAGCATTGATGATTTTATCACCAATCATACGTTATTTGGCTGGGTAAAGTTTAGCTTTTTTAGGCTATTCTGCTGTTAATGACTTTTGAACAATTGTTAATGGGCTGTTAATCTGTATTTTTGGCTTATGAATGAGGACCAATACCGCACCCTGAGCAAAGCTGCCACAGGAGAATTTAGGGATCGAGGAAGCAAATTTATCGCCTATGCTTACCCCGCTTCTACCGAAACGGAATGGCAGGAGCGACTAGAAGAAGTGCGCAAATTACATCCCAAGGCCCGTCATCATTGCTATGCTTTTCGCCTGGGCATGGGTGGGCTAAATTTTCGAGCCAATGACGATGGAGAGCCTTCTGGTACAGCCGGTCGGCCCATTCTCGGGCAGATTGATCGTCTGGGTTTGACGAATGTGGTAGTGGTAGTGATTCGCTACTTTGGTGGAACGAAGTTGGGCACCTCTGGCTTGATTAATGCTTATCGGCAAAGTACAGCTTCGGCATTGGAAAGCGCGACAATCATTGAAAAAACGGTAGAAGAGGTTCTGCGACTGGCCTTTGATTATTCGCTGATGAGCGATGTGATGAATGCCATCAAAAAATTGGATTTGGAAATGGTGCATCAATCTTTTGAAGCTACTGCTGAGATCGATATTGCCATTCCCAAAAGTCAGGTGGAAGAAACCCTGGTCAAGATGCGAGCCGCCATGCTCAAAATCAGCCTGGAACAAGCCCGACAATTAAAAAATATTGCTGGATTGACCATTCAACACCAATATACCCGTTAGTATCGCTAACGCAATAAGGTAATATCGCCCGATTTCATAATGACCGTTCCCTTAATCTCACATGGCACTTCCAGTAGGTAAACGTACACCCCATTCTGTGCAGGTTTTCCGTTGATATTGCCATCCCAAAAATCTTGGATGTCTGCTGTAGCATAAACCATTTCTCCCCAGCGATTAAAAATCTTAAAGCTTTTGATCTCTGCAATAGAGGGAGAGATGTGCAAACGAAGGACGTCGTTATTACCATCGCCATTTGGCGTAAAGATATTGGGGACACTCATGATATCATCTGGACAGTGTTCGAGTAGATTGACCTCCGTAGAAAAGGTATCCACACAACCAGATTCCATATCTATCACCTCAACAGAATAGTTAGAAGAGCGCTCTGGCACAACAAATGGACGCGGACAAGTACTACAACTCAAGCCCAAATCTGGGAACCAATTGTAGGTATAATTCTCATTGATCTCATCAATATTCAAATCTACTTTTTGACCAGGATAGAAAAATCGCTGTGGGGTCAAGTAGATATCTGGTGAAGGAATGACATTGACGGTTACCGTAGCCTCGTCAGGTGCACAGGTGCCCAATTGCCCAGTTACCGTGTAAGTAAGGGTTTCTGTGGGCGAAACAATCGGATTGCGAATACGCGAATTATTCATAGCCGTACCAGGCGACCAATTAAAGCTACTGGCCTCACCATTGGCCATGATCTCAACACTTTCGCCCTCACAAATCGTCACATCTTCTGCATCAATCTCCGTCTGCTCCTGAACACCAACCTGAACAGAATCCGTCAGCACACAATCACCATTCGTTACTTGCATAAAGTAGGTAGTCGCAGCAACAGGAGCGGCCTCTGGCTGCGTAGCGGCTACATTATCCAATCCCACACTTGGCGACCAAAGCACGGTCCCTCGCGGAACCAGCCCATTTAGTATTGTACTCTCTCCCAGACAAATAGATTGGTCTTCGCCCGCATCGATTTCGCTATCATACATCACTTCTACACGTACAGAGTCAAAGATTTCGCAACCCATATCAGGCGTTTCCACTCGAACCAAATAAGTCATACTGCTATCTGGCATCGCCACTGGATTCGGACAGTTGATACAGCTCAAGCCATCAAAAACAATCCACTGAGGATTGATGCCAAAGCCAGCATTTAACATAGCCGTATCGCCTTCACAAATAATGCGATCTGCTCCCAAAAAGTCTTCTTCTTGACTGACAACCGCCACCTCAACAGAATCAATGGTATAGCAATCAAACTCATTGGTCACAGTGATGATATAGGTCGTCGTTGCCAAAGGCGTGGCAATGGGATTAAAACAATGTTCATAACAATCCAATCCTGGCCGATTGGTATCCCAGTTGTAATCATAGACAGTGTTTCCTCCTGTTGCCGTCAATTGTATGATCTCATTAGCACAAATAGTGGTATCTGCCGTCAGATCAACAACTGGTGCGGGGAAGGGGCGTACATCCACTCTTATGGAATTAGTATCCGCACAGCCAAAACTGTTGGTAGCGATAAAGGTATAGGTCGTCGTATCCATTGGTCCAGCTAATGGGTCCAAACAATTCGTACAACTTAGATCCGTACTGGCATTCCAAGCGAAAGTTCCTCCAGTCGTATCCGTAAGTATAAGCGCTTGGAGCTGAGCCAACTGGCCCATACAAATAGAATTGCCTGTACTCAGTGCTGTTTCTGGTTTTTCGTGGATGGTAATTTCCTTTTCTATACTGTTTTCACAACCTACCTCCGATTTGACATTAAGCTGAACGGTGTAAGTACCCGCCTGTTCGAAACGATGAGAAGGCTGAGAAGCAACAGAATTAGCGCCATCTCCAAAGTCCCAGTCCCATTCAGTGATGATGCTCCCATTGACGGTGGATAGATCGGTAAAACCAATGGAAGCGGGTTCACATTCGGTATAAGTTGAGGGTTCAAATTCGGCGACTGGATTATCGCCAATACCGATCAAGTTGACCCTTGTCAGGGTATCTTGACAAAAAGCATTTCCAACGATCAAGCGCACATCAAATAATCCAGCAGAATCATAAGTCACGGTCGGTTCAAAAGCCTGACTGCTGTTGGGGCTACCACCGGGAAAATCCCATTGCTGAAATAAGATCGGTGCGGAGGAGACGGTGGTATTGAAAAAGGTAGAATTAGCCGTCCCACAAAGTGCCGTATCCGTGGCCATAAAATCAATATCCAAACGTCCAAGATTAATAGTGTCAGGTGATTCCAAAGCCCGAGAGCAGCCTTGGCTATTGACCAAAATGAGCTTGGGCACAAAATGGCCAATTTCATCATAGGTATAGGCCAAAGTATCGGCTTGCACAAATACGGTCGTATCTAAGTCGCCGTTCCCATAATCCCAAATGTAACTGTAAGGTCCATCCGAAGCTCCACTGAAGGTTATCTCCGCAGGAACACAGCTGCTGTCAATATCAAAACTAAAATCTCCTAGTGGCCCATCCAAAGTGATGTAATCGCTCAGGACGACCGTATCTCGACAATTCTGTATCGAAGAGGCAATCAAAGTCACCTCATAACGACCAGGTATAGTATAGATATGAGGAGGATTTTCTAAATCCGATAGTCCACTCTCGTCTCCAAAATCCCATTCAAAGCTACTGGCATTTTGCGATTGATTTTCAAAATTAACCAATAGTGGTGGACAAGCAGCCGAAGTCGTATCAGAGGTAAAAGCAGCCACGGGATTGGCAATGGTAATATAATCCTGTCGGCACAGTGTACTATCACAGCCATAAAGATCGGTCACCGTCAAACAGACATCATAAACCCCTTCTATGGTGTAAGTATGTTCTGGATTGGCCAGCGTGCTTATCTGCCCATCCCCAAAATCCCAGCGATAGATCAAATCTTTTCCAGTAGATTGATTATCAAAACTGATGCGATATTCCGTACAGCTAAAGGTATCTGCCTCAAAGGCAGCGATGGGAAAGGTGACGTCAATCACATCATCCAAGATCAATGTATTGACACAGCCCCAATCATCCCTTACCGTAAAATGCAAGTCAAAAACACCTACGGTATCAAAAGTAAAGGAAGGATTCTGCTGGTCAGAAGTCCCCAAATTAGGACCAAAAAACCAATTCCAGGATACGATATTACCAAAAACATCCGT
>JBCBDH010000205.1:0-9556 GCA_038529855.1 Bacteroidota bacterium
CATCAAGAACAACTCCGCTGAAATCGCTTTGATGTGGGGAAAATACTACATCCCTTTCCGCATGGAAGTAGAGGTAGACGACAAAGTAGAAAAGCAGATTGCTACTGCTATGAAAGGCACTAGTCGCGGTGAATACTACACTGCTGCCCGCTACTACTACGATAATGATAAAGACCTCGGCAAAGCCCTAGAGTGGTCGAAAAAAGCCAACGAAATCGATGCTAAGTTCTGGCAAATGCGTCTACAAGCCCTCATCTTGGGCAAAATGGGCCGCTACGATGAGGCGATTGCCACTGCTCAGAAGTCAACAGCCATGGCCGAAGAGGCTAAGAATACAAGCTATCCTATTATGAACAATAAGTCTATCTCTGAATGGACCGCTAAAAAGGGTGGCAAAAAAATGAAGACAGAGCGGATGAAGTAAATCTCATCCCATCTGTTCAAACGAACAGTAACAGTTATTAGTGACATCTTTTAGTGAGAAAGCCAGCAATCGCTCTGATTCGCTGGCTTTTTTCTTTGAGCGCTACGCTGCGAAAGGCGGGATCGTAGCATAAACGCTACTGCGAGATCGCTTCGCTGAGAGATGGAGAAGTGGGGTGGGATGCGGGCTCTTATAGCGTAAATAGTCTTGCGGCGTAGCAGTCTAAAAAAGAAGCCGGAAATCCAAGGGACTCCCGGCTTTATATCGTGATATTGCATTTTTACATCAAATAGAACGCTTTAAGTCCTCATTTTGTGCCAAAAAGAGCGACTTTTTTTATCATTCCCTATAGATCAAGCCTATGGCATAACCGTTGTTTCCAGCGAAGAGACGGCAGAAACTGTGAAATAACCTACCGCCTGACGCTCTACGGGAACCTCCCCAGCCGCATTAAAAATATTGGTGGGGACATTGGCCAGTGGCGTAGCAAAAAGCCCTTCATTGGTCAATTGGTTGCGGGCCTGCTCTAAGAAAGTAAAAGCATCCAGTGGGATAGAGTATATTTCTACTCGAATGTCATCCCCTATATCATAAGGTGGCACTTGGTTATCATCCTCCGCATCATCACCCGAATCAGGGACGCGATTGATGGCAAATCGAATAGGAGGGATAAAAATGAGTCCATCTACGTTTCCACCAGCAGAAAATCCAGCATCAAAGGCAATATTGATTTCCCCAGGTTTGTTGAGGAAAATGCCATTTTTGTAGGTTTTGATCCAATAGGTATCTCCTGGGCCAGAAAAATCGCGGGAAAAGAATTCAGCGTAATAGCCTTCGGGAGTGCCTAGGCCCTCTTCCTCAAATTCATAGGTGATCGAATCAATTGGAGGAACGCGATTCATACTGGAAGAGGCCACATAGCTTTCTTCCCCAGTTTCGATACTCAAAAAGTAGTCTAGACCAATTTTGCCAAAGGCCGTTCCATCAATAGATTGCCAAGTGTAGCGCCCATCGCGATCAGCATCTTCAAAAACATATTCCGTACCCTCTGAGTCAGTAACGACAACATTGGCATCTAGGACAGGCTCTGGGTTGCCATCATCAAAATAAGTCTTACTCTGCGTCAGGCGAATCTCTTGGGTTTGTGGACGATTGTCCAGCCAGGCATCTACATTGAGTTGGCTAGTGCCTTCGGCCAGATCAACGTCTACGACGTCTTCACAAGCGATAAAGAAGCTTCCCAGGGAGACAAATAGTATATAAACTGATAATTTTTTCATGATCTTTTAGCCTTAAAATTTGAAGTTGTAAGAAACGGATGGAATAAAATTACCGATCACTGAAAACCGGACGGCCTCTGTAGACACAAAAGCATCTGGTGCGGGGCGGTTTTCCTGATTGCGGAAGTAAATGGAGAATGGGTTTCGGCGATTATACACATTGTAGATGCTAAAGACCCAAAAGTTCTCAAAACGCTTACCCTCTTTCTTTTTGCCATTTAAAGTCGCCGAAAGATCGAGTCGATGATAGGCTGGGATTCGGAAATTATTGCGTTCATTAGTCGCATTGTGAGGGATGGCATAACCCTGTAATTCTATTCTATTGGTCGGAAAAGTAGCTGGTGTACCAGAGATCAAACTAAAGTTGGCAGAAAAGGTCCAACGCTTATTGAGGTCGTAAAAGCCAATAATACTGAGGTTATGGGTTTGATCAAAACGAGCTGGAAACCATTCGTCATTATTGATGCCTTCTATCTGTCGCTCTGTACGGCTTAAGGTGTAGCTGATCCAACCATTTAATTTGCCTTTTACTTTCTTGATCAACAGTTCTACACCATAGGCGCGGCCATCTCCAGCCAATATATCACCTTCTAAAAACTCATTGAGCAATAAATCCGCTCCGTCGATGTAATCGACCTGATTTTGCATGTCTTTGTAATAAATCTCTACAGAAGTCTCGTAGGTATTGTCCTTGAGATTTCGGAAGTACCCTATAGCAAATTGATCGGCTTTTTGCGGTTCGATGTTATTGGTACTTGGGGTCCAAACATCTAATGGCGTTGCAGCAATCGTATTGGAAATCAAGTGGAGGTACTGGACTGTACGCATGTAGCTGGCCTTGATCGAACTTCTTGGATCGATTTCGTACCTCATAGAAAAACGAGGCTCCAAATTGGAATAGGTCTGGATACTTTCCCATTGATCAAAAACCTGTGGCTCCCCTACTACAGGGCGTCTTTCCCCAAGTGCTGCATCGCCAAATTCATAGGCCCTGCCCTCTCCCATATAATTAAAATGAGAGTAGCGAATGCCGTAGAGCAAGGATAGGCTAGAGTTGATGGTTTGCTCATTGCCAATGTACAAACTACTTTCCAAGGCATATTTTTGATCCAAGCTAATATCCGTCGATTCGCCTTCGCTCACCCCAATGGCATTGCCTGGCTGAAATTCATACAGCGTCGTTTGCCCACCAAAAGTGATCACATTATTGGTATTGACGAAGTAAGTGAGTTCGGGCTTTACGGAGTAGTTAATGATCTTGGCATCCCAGTCAAAGCGGTTCTCATCTTCATCTCCAAAATTCAACTCGTAATCGTAATTACTGTAAAAAGCCGTGATATTGGAGAAGAGTCGATCGCTAAACAAGTGGTTCCAGCGGAAAGTGGCCGTCGCATTTCCCCAGTTAAAACCAGCTCCTTCTCCAAATTCAAAAATATCGCGACCGATATATCCAGAGAGGAAGACGCGATTTTTTTCATTGATGTAATAATTGGTTTTGAGCGTGAGGTCATAGAAATTGAGCGCAGAATCACTCAGATCTCCTGAGAGGAAGGGTCGGGCCAAAATATCAGCATAAGAACGTCGGCCAGCAATAATAAAGGAAGCTTTGTCCTTGATAATAGGGGCTTCCAAATTGAGGCGACTAAAAATTAAGCCTACCCCACCAGAACCAGAAAAGCGCTTGCTGTTTCCCTCCTTCATCCGAACATCGAGAATAGAAGACAAACGCCCGCCATACTGCGCGGGAATCCCCCCTTTATACAACTTCACATCCTTAACCGCATCGGGATTAAAGACCGAGAAAAAGCCAAATAAGTGAGAGGAATTGTAAACGGGTGCTTCGTCGAGAAGGACCAGGTTTTGGTCAATACTTCCACCGCGAACATTAAACCCTGTAGCGCCCTCCCCTACTGTACTAACACCAGGAAGGAGCTGAATACTTCGGATAATATCCGTTTCGCCCAACAGCGGGGGTATCTTTTGAATCGTCTGAATATCGAGTTTATTGGTACTCATTTCCATACTGCTCACATTGGCGTTTTCGCTTTTGGCGATGACAACGACTTCTTCTAGCTGAGCAGCTTCTTCCAGTAGTTCAATATCCAATTTGACATTGGCATTGAGTTCAACGGTTTTTACGATCTTGTCGTAACCCAGATAGCTGTATTCTACCGTATAGGTACCTGCATCTACCGTTACGGAGTAAAAACCATAGGCATTGCTGACACCACCTGCTGCCAATTCATTGATGAAAACAGAGGCGCCAATTAGGGTTTCGCCGTTAGCGGCATCTTTAATATAACCGCTGAGGGTAAATTTTTCTTGAGCAGAGATCGGGGAATTTCCTAAAACAAGCCATAAAAGGAGGGTAAACACCGAGGTGTTTAGAAAGCTTTGCATAATAGATTTTTCAATAGGGTAAACAGATAATATATTGATTTTGAGTTACATGCTATAAACGACTGAGGTTCCAAACAGTTTGATATAATTCGTTAAAAATTAACCAACAAGCCTTTCAGCTAAACCAGTCCACGAATTATATCTATATCCCAATACCGCCAACTAGTCCCTCCACTATACTTTAAAGACGATTTAAATAGCTTTTACCCCTATTTCCCAAGCAAGAAATAGTTCGGCAGCTACCAAATAAATCACTGTACTCAAGTAAATCGTGTAAATAAGGTTTCGTTTCCCTTAAATTTTACCGATTTAAACAGCAGCTTGCTCTTGTTTAAAAAATTGTTGGAACAGCCAGCTAAAAAACAAGACCAGTACACAACCGATAAGATTGAGCCAGAGGTAGGCAATGTCGATCCGATCTGTTTTCTCCAAAATAAAAATCGTGACCACAATGGCTTCTGCTAGTAAAGCACCGACAAAAACGGCATTGCTGCCTACTTTTTTGAGGAAAAAGGCTGTGAGAAAAATACCCAAAATGGCACCATAAAATACCGAACCAATGATATTGACCGCTTCAATCAAATTGTCAAATAGCGAAGCAGCCATTGCAAAACACAAGGCCATAATCCCCCACATAATGGTAAAAAGCATAGAGGCTCGAAGATAGTGCTGATCAGAGCGATCGGGAGCGATGGTTCTTTTGTAGATGTCGATAACCGTAGTCGTTGCCAGGGCATTAAGCTCGGAAGAGGTAGAGGACATGGCCGCCGAAAAAATAACCGCCAATAATAAGCCAATCAAACCAACTGGCAGATGTCTTGTAACAAAGGTGATAAAGACATAATCGGCATCCTGGGTTTCTGCGGCATTATTGGCCTTTACAATCAATTGATCGGCATTGCTGCGAATAAGGCTATCCTGGCGAAGCAGATCATCCAGACGCTGGCGAGATTGCTGAATAGCGCCCTCTTGATCCTGTTGAATAGCTGTAATCATATTGCGAATTTCCGTCTCTTTGACAGTAAAAAGGCTATCGTATCGACTTTCTAATTGCTGATAATCTGCCTGATAAGCAGAGGCATTAACTGCCTCAACATTGGACTGATTGAAGTGCAAAGGTGGCTGCTGGAATTGAAAAAACATAAAAACCAAAATCCCCACAAATAAAATCATAAACTGCATGGGAACTTTGACAATGCCATTGAATAACAAGCCCAAGCGGCTCTCCGTCAGCGATTTGCCGGACAGATAGCGCTGGACCTGGGATTGATCGGTTCCAAAATAAGACATAAATAAGAAAACCGCTGCGATCATCCCCGACCAGATATTGTATTTCTCCGTGATGTCAAATTCAAAATTTACGACCTCTAGCTTGCCCATCTTCCCCGCTACACTCACCGCATCCGAAAAGCTAACATCCGTAGGTAATTTGGTCACCAGAATAACCGCTGCCGCTAACATCCCCAATAAAATGACAATCATCTGCTGTTTTTGAGTCACGCTCACTGCTTTGGTCCCCCCAAATACCGTATAAGTAATGACCAATACGCCAATAAACAGCGTTGTCACCACGAGCGACCAACCCAATATACTCGACAAAATAATAGAAGGAGCAAAGATGGTAATCCCCGCTGCCAATCCCCGCTGGATTAGAAAAAGAATAGCCGTTAGCTTTCGCGTTTTGAGATCAAAGCGATGCTCCAGGTATTCATAAGCCGTGTAGACATCCAGTTTGTAGTAGATTGGTAAGACAAAAATGCAGAGAAAAACCATCGCTATGGGTATCCCAAAGTAAAACTGGGCAAAACCCATTCCTTCCTCATAAGCCTGCCCTGGTGTAGACAAAAAAGTAATGGCACTGGCTTGGGTCGCCATAACCGACAGACCTATGGTCCACCAAGGTAAATCCTTATCCCCCAATAAATAGCTTTTTACATTGCTGACGTTTCGGGTTTTCCAAATGCCATATAAAATGATGCTGAACAATACAGTCAGCATTACAATCCAATCGATAAGATGCATATCTGGGGGGCTAGATTAGGAAATAGAATAGCAGTCCGCATACAAGGAGCTTCAGGACATCACTCTGGTGAAAGTATAAAACAAAAGGATAATCACGGCATGAAGGACCAGCACAAAGAGGTAGAGCCGATTCCAGGTACCTAGTACAGGGGCTTGATCGTCAGGAGGTGGTTGATTCACGGATAGGTTTTTATTGGCTAAAATTAAGGTTTTGATCAGGGCTTTACCAGCCTCGATAGCGAGGGGGTTTGATGCCATGCATACGTAGGTAAACGATAATCTGCCCCCGATGATGCGTCAAATGATCATTCATTAAGGTAAGAATTTGGCGAACATTCATCGGCCCAGCAAAAAACTTGACTTTTCCCTTTAGCTCATGTGGTTCCAATTCGTCGACAACAGCATTTGTGAAGGCAAAGGCTTCTTTAACCAGATCAACCATCTCCGCCTTGGTATAGGTCGTATCCTTCAAATCGCGATCAAAAGAGCGATCACCAAGATAATAGGTCGACAACCAGATCATGTTTTGGGTCATGTGTAACAATAGCTCCCGAAAACTTTGGACATCCCCCATCGGCTGATAATCATATTGATCCTCAGGCATCAAATCCATGACTTCCAAGGTGTAATCAGTAGCGTTGGACCATTTTTTCTTAAAATCATCGAGATAGGCCGCATCTTGGGCCAACAGCGGGAAGCTAATCAAGAAGAGAATAGAAATAGGTAAATATTGCTTCATTAGAAAAGGCGGTTTATAGATGTGACTCCCTAAGACTTTCCCCTCGGGGAGTCACCTCAATTAAGGTTGCTGACCGATAGAGATCATGTTGGTAAATAAGCGATAGGCACCAGGGACCCCAGCGGGTAGTTCTCTAAACCAAGAGTAGCCCGTGTAGATGTAATGACCTTTGCCGTATTTCGCCACCAATAATCCCCCATTCTTGGGGTCCTCACCAGGATCATTACTCGATAGGATGGCCTCATATTGATCATCCCATTCGTTGGGAAAATACAGCCCTCTTTCCTGCACCCATCCCTCAAAATCTTTGCTCGTAATCTTATTGGGAAAGTTCAAAACGCGATGATCTGGGGCCAAAAAGCGCACTTCTGCTTCCTCTACCGTAACGCGGTCGCGAGAAAGCTTAATGGGATAAGGCGCAAACTGATCGGTGACCATGCGTCGATTGGTATTGTACTGAACGATCATGGTACCGCCTTCTTCCACATACTTCATCATGGATTCGTGCAAGAACTTGAGTCGATCGACCGTATTAAAGGCGCGAACGCCCAGGATGAGCGCATCGTAATTCCGTAGTCTTTCCAGGCTGACTGCTTCGGCCTCCAATACATCCACATCATATCCAATCTGCTCCAAACTAATTGGAATCTCATCCCCTGCTCCCATAATATAGGCAACTTTCTTACCGAGCTTTTGCAGGTCAATACGCACCACCTTCGCCGATGAATTTCGCGAAACCATCTGGGTGGGAATGTGATCGTATTCGATATTGATCAATTCTTTATCGTATAGCTGATCGCCAATTTGAACAAGGGCTCTGAGGGGGCCTTCACTTTGATTTTCAGGCGGTAAGAGTTCAAAGCGATGGCGTTGTTCTTCTCCTTTTTGTCGTAGTTCGAAGTCAATTTTTTCGGGCTTAATGGTCCAACCTTCAGGAATTTCTACGGATAGCTCCCCTTTTAGATCGGCTTTTCCAGCCTTGAGCAGTACCTCAATGGTTTTTGCCTTATCATTGGCAAAGACGTGAACTTTTTCGGTGATATTGGCGAAGACCGGAGGGATGAGTTCGAAAGGGCGATAGGTTTCCCCCATCACGGGGTCATTCTTTTTGTAGACCACATCCAAGGGCATCGTAAATAACATTCCACTGATCGATAAATCACATGCTACCTTCAGATAGCGAGGTGTTTCGGGTAGCCCTCTTAGCAATTGATTTTCTACAGTATACATTCCCAATTCCCAACTGTCATTCAACCAATAGGCATTAGTCAGCGGAGCATCAGCAGGGAGTTGTAGGCTAAAGTCCATTTTAAAGCTCTCATTATAAGCCAGTTTTTGGCCTAAGCTACTATCCTGTTGCAAGGGCTGAAAGCGAATACGCTCTAGTACTACATCTGTTTTAGAACGATTGATAGCTTCAAATTTGATCTTGATCTCATCGCCAGGTGTAGCGGAATAGTCCGTAGAAACGATTTCCATATATAAACCCATACAAGCACTGATCACTTGGCGGGTATCTTCCATCTTTACGCGCTTCCAATAGCCATCTGGCAAGGCCGCCATTAGGCTGTAGGCATTGATGAGCAAGGGAATAATAGCGGCTGGATCATCGTGCTGAAACTGCTCATCTGCTTCCTTGATCAATTGGCCGATAGGCGCCCCCCCTTCTAAACGGGTCCAGGTCGTATTAATCCCCTCAAAGAGATCGGTGCTGTCTTTGGAGCGATCGCCTTTTAGCAATTCGAGGTATTCAATCATACTACCTCGGCTTCCCGTAGAACCAAATCCTTGACAGCGGTGCATACTCCGACTTTCTGCGGCAATCTCTGTATTGGATTTTCCCTTCAGCGGATAATAAGCGCCCACATCTACACTCACCATATTGGTTTTATCTGCTTTTGCAAATTTCTCCCTGCTGCCATAAAACCACCAAGAAGTATTAAAATACAAGCGGCTAGGCTGCCAGGTAGATACATACTCCAATTGCTCGGGATAAATATCTTCGCGCCCAGTCAGGTCAAAAGCTTCGTGAGAAAGCATCGCTGAGGCAGAGTGATGCCCATGTGTTCGACGACCTGAATTATGGGAAAAGCGATTGATGATAATATCAGGCTGAAACTGGCGAATGGTCCAGATCATATCGGCCATTACCTTGTCTTTATTCCAAATTTCCAGGGTTTCCTCCGCATTTTTGGAGTAACCAAAGTCATTAGCGCGAGAGAAAAACTGCATACCGCCGTCAATTCTACGTGCGGCCATTAGTTCCTGTGTACGAATAATCCCAAGCAATTCTCGGATTTCCGAACCAATCAAGTTTTGCCCACCATCGCCCCGTGTAAGGGAAAGATAAGCGGTCCGTGCACGCAATCGATTGGACAAATAAGCAATCATTCGGGTATTTTCATCATCGGGATGAGCGGCGACATATAAGGCCGAAGCCAATACACTTAAGCGTTTAATATCATCGTGAATATCGGCAGAGGTTGGCTTTTCTGGTCTTTGTGCCTCCAGTGGCAAAGTCAAGACCATTAAAGAACCAAATAGAAGGGAATACAGAAGTACTTTCATCATTTCTCGATTAAAAATATCGGGCTAAAGGCTTCTTTATCAATCTTACAAAAATACGATATTTGATAAAAAACTACAATATATTGCTTAGCTTCGGGCTTTCTCTTGATTTCCCTATTTTTG
>JBCBDH010000206.1:0-9492 GCA_038529855.1 Bacteroidota bacterium
TAAAATAAAGTGACTTGGGCGTGTCCAAAGCCACACATGGCGCTAATCAGTGGTTTGAAATCCCCAGCTACTTTCCGATGAATCCAGGTAGGGAATCCAGGTTTAACGGATTAAGCTTGGACATAAAGGACAACTTTTTCTTCGAAGAAAGGAATTGGAAAAAAGTCGCTGATGGGATAAACTTCGGTATAGGCACGTCGGCCCAGTGACTTGATTTCTTTTTCTATTTGTCCGCCCTTAAGTGCAATGAGGCCATTGGGCACGCCCAAGTCACTTTATTTTAAGTCTATATTGCTGTTTTATTTTGAATATATTTGCGGTGATTAATCAACATGCATACTTATGAACACTTTAACTAAATCGCTATTCATTTTGCTTTCCCTTTTACTTTTGAATAGCATCGTGGCGCAGGAAACGTTTCCCAAAAATGGCGTCTACGACAAAAGAGATGGCTGGTATGCCTTTACCAATGCCACTATCTATACCCAGTACAATCAAAAACTAGAAAATGCCAGCCTCGTTATTTACCAAGGTAAAGTACAGGCGGTAGGCCAAAACATCGCTATACCAGAAGGGGCCGTAATCATTGATTTGGAGGGAAAATACATCTATCCCTCTTTTATAGATCTGTTTACCGACTATGGCCAACCCGAAGCTAAAGCAGTGGGCGAACGCCCAAAAAAACAACCCCAAGCCCTGAGCAATAAAGAGGGGGCTTACAGTTGGAATGAAGCCTTAAAATCGGAATTTAGTGCCTATCAACATTTCAAGGTCGATGATAAGACCGCCAAGAGCTATCGCGATCAAGGATTTGGTACTGTGATGAGTCATCGCAAAGATGGTATCTCCCGAGGTTCTGGTGCCTTGGTATTATTGGGAAAGGGTCGCGAACACGAGCTAATTCTACAAGAAGCTGCAGCGCACGTAATGTCTTTCCGGAAGGGTACTTCTACTCAAAATTACCCTTCCTCTCTAATGGGCGCTATCGCTTTGCTTCGTCAAACCTATTACGATGCACAATGGTATAAAGAAGTAGGCCATCAGTCCCAAAGCAATATCTCCTTGGAAGCTTGGAATGAATTGCAGGGAATCCCTCAAATTTTTGATGTGGGCAACCGCTTAGAGGTATTGCGGGCTGCCAAGATTGCCAAAGAGTTTGGACTGAATTATATCTATGAAGGTCGAGGAGATGAGTATCGCCGTATGCCAGAGTTAAAGGCGCTTGGTGCTTCTTTTATTATCCCACTCAATTTTCCAAAAGCCTATGATGTAGAAGATCCTTTTGATGCATTGCAGGTAGAATTAGCGGATTTGATCCACTGGGAATTAGCGCCGACGAATCCTGCACATCTGGCCAAAAACGATATCGACTTTAGCTTTACCATGAATGGCTTAAAAAAGAAAGGTGACTTTTGGACGAATCTGCGCAAATGCATTGATCATGGACTATCCAAAACGGATGCCCTAAAAGCCCTAACACATACGCCTGCCCAACTCATGGGCGCAAAAGATCATATCGGCAGTTTGGAAAAAGGAAAGCTGGCTAATTTTATCATTTGCTCTGAAGATATTTTTGAAGCTAAAGCTGTTATTCACCACAATTGGATCAGAGGAAAAGCCCATGTCATTAAGTCATTGGTTGCCCCAAAGTTCAACGGTGTTTATGAACTTCAATTATCTGATAGCACTTATCAACTACATGTGAGTAGTGCAAAAGGAAAGTTGAGCACTCATATTCAGGTCAACGATTCCACCAAAATCAAGGTCAAAAATCAGTACAATCGCAATCTGATTACACTTTCTTTTCAACTTTCAAAAACCGAAGAAGGAACGACCTCCTTATCTGGTTCTACAGAAGCTCGGAAATGGATGGGACGCGGTACACTTGCCGATGGTACTTGGATCAATTGGTCTGCTCAGCGAAGTGGCGATCTACCTACAAAAGAAGAAAAGAAGGAAGAGAAAAAAGAAGCGGATAAAATAGACCCTGCCTCTTTAGCCGCTATTCCCTATCCCTTCAGTGCCTATGGCTGGACCGAACTTCCCACTGCAAAAAGCTATCTGATCAAAGATGCTACGGTTTGGACCAATGAAGCCGAAGGCATTCTATCCGAGGCGGATGTTTTAATCGAAGATGGTAAAATAGCAAAGGTTGGTAAGGACCTAAATAGCAAAAAAGCCATTATCATTGACGGAAAGGGTAAACACCTAACCTCTGGTATTATTGACGAGCATTCGCACATCGCCATAAGCCGTGGAGTAAATGAAGGCACACAGGCCAGCTCCGCTGAGGTAAGTATCGCAGATGTCGTAAATTCTGAAGACATCAATATTTATCGGCAATTGGCGGGAGGTGTGACTACGGCTCAGTTGCTTCATGGTTCTGCCAATCCCATTGGTGGGCAGTCAGCCATTATCAAATTCCGTTGGGGTTTTGTTCCAGAAGAGATGAAGTTTAAAGCAGCTTCCCCTTTTATCAAATTTGCACTTGGCGAAAATGTGAAGCAAAGCAATTGGGGGGATGAGTACAGCATTCGCTTTCCACAAACGCGAATGGGCGTAGAGCAAGTCTTTGAAGATTATTTTACCCGAGCAAGAGAATACGAGACCTTAAAAAAGTCAGGCCGGCCTTATCGCAAAGATCTAGACCTGGAAGCAGTTTTGGAAATCATCAATAGCGAGCGATTTATTTCCTGTCACTCTTATCAGCAAGGCGAAATCAATATGTTGATGAAGGTCGCCGATAAGCACGGTTTCACCGTCAATACTTTTACCCATATCCTCGAAGGCTACAAAGTAGCAGATAAAATGAAGGTACATGGCGTAGCGGGTTCAACTTTTTCTGATTGGTGGGCTTACAAATACGAAGTGATTGATGCCATTCCCCATAATGGCGCCATCATGCATGAACAAGGAGTACTGACGGCTTTCAATTCCGACGATGCAGAAATGGCTAGACGGCTCAATCAGGAGGCTGGTAAGGCCGTCCAATATGGCGGAGTTCCCGAAGAGGAGGCTTGGAAATTTGTCACTCTCAATCCAGCTAAGATTCTACATATTGATAAACAGGTAGGTAGCATCAAGGTCGGAAAAGATGCTGATATCGTATTGTGGTCCGACCACCCCATGTCCATTTATGCCAAAGCTGATATGACTTGGGTGGATGGCATTCGATTCTTTGATCGAGAAGAAGATCGCCAAAAGCGAGAAATCATCCGAAAAGAACGCGCCCGTTTAATTCAAAAATCCATTAAAGCCAAGAAAGGGGGCGCCTCCGTGCAGGCACCCAAAGCCAGAAAAAGACACCATTATCATTGCGATCACATTCAAGACGAAATGAAATAGGTCTTCAATCAAAAGAATCATCATGCAGTATTCCTATATCTTCCTCCTACTTTTTTGTATTCCATTTGCACTATGTGGACAGCAAACGCCCGCTCCTCCACAAACCCAAGCCATTTTGGTTCGCGGTGCAACTGCTCATCTGGGCAATGGACAAGTCATAGAAAATGCCTTTGTCGCTTTTGAAAATGGAAAAATCCTCTTTGTCGCTGATGCTCGAACTATCAATATCGAAAGCGACAAAAACTATAAAATCATCGATGCTACTGGCCTACATCTCTATCCAGGGTTTATCAGTTTGAACACCAACTTGGGCTTAGTCGAAATCGGCCAGGTACGTGCTACCCGAGACTCAAGAGAGGTCGGTAGAATGAACCCTCACATCCGTTCGATCATTGCCTATAATACCGATTCAAGAGTTACGCCCACCGTCCGATCTAATGGAACACTCCTAGCCCAAATCGTTCCCGAAGGTGGACGCATCTCCGGCCAGTCTTCTATTGTAGAATTGGATGCCTGGAACTGGGAAGATGCTGCCTACAAAACCGATGATGGCATACACCTCAATTGGCCCTCTATTTATCGCTTCACTGGCTGGTGGGCGGAGCCTGGGGAAATTTTGAAAAATAAGAAATACGATCAGCAGGTCAATGAAATACTCGAATTCTTCCAGGAAGCCAAGGTCTATAAAAATCAAAAAAATAGAGCCTCTAAGAACCTAAAGTTCGAAGCGATGCGCGGTCTTTTTGATCAAAGCAAGCAACTTTTTATCCATACTCAAAATGCCAAAACCATTATGGAATCGATCTTGTTTGCCGAGCAGTTTGGGATTAAATGTGTAATTGTTGGTGGGCGAGATAGCTGGATGATAAGCGATTTTCTTCGAGAGCATCAGGTGCCTGTTGTTATCAATGAGGTGCATAGTCTTCCACGCAGAGTGGATGACGATATTGATCAGCCTTTCAAAACTGCTGCGACCCTTCAAGAGGCTGGGGTCTTGTTTGCCTTTAGCATGAACGGGGCTTGGCAACAGCGCAATCTGCCCTTTCAAGCCGGACAAGCGGTTGCCTTTGGATTAGATTATGAGGCAGCAATTAGTGGTTTAAGCCTGAATGCGGCCAAGATATTGGGTATAGATCAGACCGTAGGTTCTATCGAAGAAGGGAAGGATGCCACTTTTATTTTGGTCAAAGGCGATGTATTGGATATGCGGACCTGTATTGTAGCGCAAGCCTTTATTCGTGGAAAAGCAATTGATTTGGATAATAAACAAAAAGCACTTTATCGCAAGTTCAAAGCCAAATACGATCAAGAGTAGGGATATTAAAGCATCCTTATGGCTACAGGCTGTCCCAGTGCTTTGAATACCGACTTTTCAGAGCAGAGCAGAAATTTGTCATTGGATAAAAGGTCGATCACACGACTGGCATTTTCCCGATTCAGGGAGGAGCGAAGGCGGAGCAAGCGATTAATTCCAATGCTGTATTTTTCAATCATTCCGAGAATGCGATCATCTCTGGAGAATACCGCTTTGATCTTTGAAAGATTGTAGATGTTCCAGTTAATTGAAATCGTCCTATCCGTATCCAGAGAATGGAGTTGATCCTGAATTAGTCGATTCGTCTTATTTTCAATGTTTTTCATTTTCAGATCGATCAGTAGATGAACATCCTTGACCAATCTGTCTTCTCTTTGCGTTGCTCGAGGGTCATAACTTTCCATATGGTAACTGTTTCCATGCGCATAGACCTGGTTATAAAAACCAGCCATCGCAGATATTTTGGGGTCTTGGGAAAGGTGATACGAAATTCGTATAATACAAATATATAATATGGAAATCTTGGATTCAAGTTTTTCTAATTATTTTTTACTATATATTTATTAGCCTACTGTATGATATACAAGCTATTGTCCAAAATAAATAGCTATTGCATTAACAAATATATAACAGCGGTATATCGTTTATTAATGTAACTTGGGACCATATTTGATACACTTATGCGTATGAACCGTTTAATGTTATGTGCCTTGTTATTCTCATTATTTGTGGCTTCTTTGGATGCACAGACAAAGGAGCGCAAGGAGCGAATTCGCCTAGATGGTGAGATTGTAACGGCTTTGATTACAGAAACAGATACGATTTTGATCGCTGATTTGGATGATGTCTCGGTTTCTTCTCCTCGAAAATTCAAGGATCGGGAAGAATATCGTCGTTATCTTAAATACCGCCGTTATGCCGCCAAGGTTTATCCCTATGCTGCCAAGGCTATTCGCATTTTTCGCGAAACCGAAATGGCCACACAAGAGATGAACAAAAGAAAACGCAAAAGACACATCAAGCGACTACAAAAGGAAATGAAGTCAGAATTCAAGGAACCTTTGAAGAAACTCACCAAAACACAGGGGAAAATTTTGATCAAAATGATTGAAAAGGAGTTGGATACCCCTTTTTATACCTTACTCAAGAATCTTCGCGGTGGCATGACCGCTGCCTATTGGAATCAATTAGGTAAGCTGTATGGTTATCAGCTCAAAAGTGGCTACATCCCTGGTGAGGATCCTCTCCTAGATGCCGTACTCAATGATATGGATATTTCCTATGATCCCTACCAATAGATTTTAGCTCCTATTCTTATCGCAATATCGCAGGCAAGTCCTTAACTTTAGGGCATCAATTATCTTGTCTGTACATGCTTACTTATACCAATCCTGATCTCGTATTGGCGGAGCCCAAAAACCATAGCGGAAGCATTCGCTGGAAAAGCCCATCTAATTTAGCCATCATTAAATACTGGGGAAAACACGGTCGCCAGTTGCCTCGCAATCCTTCCATCAGCTTTACGCTAGATGATGCCTGTACAGATACACAGGTAGACTTCTCTCCCAAGACCGACCAAAGTACGTCAGCAATCGAATTGGACTTTCGCTTTGAGGGCCAGCCCAACGAAGCCTTTCGAACTAAGATGCTGGGTTTTCTGGAAAATATTCGAGACATCTTTCCCTTTCTGGGGCAGCTCCATCTAAAGGTACAATCCAGCAATTCCTTTCCACATTCTGCAGGTATCGCCTCTTCAGCATCAAGCATGAGTGCGTTGGCACTTTGTCTGTGTAGCATCGAGCGAGAACTATTTGGGACTCTTCAGGACCAGCCATCCTTTTACCAAAAGGCTTCTTTTATTGCTCGACTAGGCTCTGGTTCTGCCTGCCGCTCTTTGTATTCCACAATGGCCATTTGGGGGGAAAGTGAGGACGCCGCGGGCTCCTCTGATCTTTATGCCATCCCCTATACCGAAACGCTGCATCCCATTTTCAAAAGTTTTCACGATGATATTTTAATCGTTAGCAAGGGGGAAAAAAGTGTTTCCAGCAGAGCTGGACATGCCTTAATGGAAGGCAATCGCTATGCTGCCCAACGCTATCAACAAGCCAATGATCGCTTTGGCCAGCTCCTCTCCGCTCTGCAATCAGGTGACCTGGATACTTTCGGACGCATCACAGAAAATGAAGCACTAACCCTTCACGCCCTTATGATGACCTCCAACCCTTCTTATATTCTCATGCACCCCAATAGCTTAGCCATTATTGATGCTTTGCGCAACTTTAGAAAAGGTACAGGGCATCCCCTGTATTTTAGCTTGGATGCTGGCCCCAATGTCCATCTTCTTTATCCCGATCATGCTAAATCAGCTGTAAAGGACTTTATCAAAAGTGACTTGTTGGCTTTTTGTGTAGATCAAACCTGGATTCCCGATCAAGTGGGTGATGGTCCCAAGGAATTAAAGCCAGTTTGAGAAGCGTCTATTTTTCTCAGGTTAAATTTCACCTTAAGGAAACCATTATCCAATAGGCCGTGTTGGAAGTAAAAATTCGCACACTCATGAAAATCGCGCATCTACTTTTCAGCCTGCTTTTTCTCGCTCATACCAGCTGTGCGCAAGGTCCTCTTGAGCGGCCAAAGCTACAAAATCCGAACTTTGATCGGACCCTAAAGGTTTTGCTCGACTTTTCCATTCCTTTAATGAGTGTTCAAGAGCTTCACGCAAAAAAAGATAAAGTCATCATTTTTGATACCCGCGAGTGGACCGAATACGAGACAAGCCATATCGAAAATGCTGCTTACCTAGGCTATACCCAAGTCCAAACCCAACAGCTGGAAAAATTACCTAAAGATACCACCATCGTCTTGTACTGTTCGGTGGGTTATCGAAGCGAGAAGATGGGCGAAAAGCTTCAAGAGATGGGCTTCAATCGAGTCTATAATCTCTACGGTAGTCTTTTCGAATGGGTCAATGCTGGTTATCCAGTTGTGGATATGGGGAGTACGACCACCAATCGCGTACATGCCTATGATCGCATCTGGGGGCAGTGGCTTGAGCAAGAACAAGTCCAGAAAGTCTACTAAACGTTTTAACAGGTTTCTCTTTAATATTTTTTCACCCGGCCATTAAGTTTGTTTATTATGTTAGCACGTAGTACTCATTTGTATCGCGATTCCTTTAGTGGTTTATCTTATAATGTATGGATGCTGTCTTTGATCTTGCTGATCAATCGCAGCGGTACAATGGTTATTCCCTTTCTGACAATCTATTTGAGTCAGGAATTGGGCTTTAGCTTGTCTGAGGCAGGCTTCGTCATGAGTGCCTTTGGACTGGGGTCGGTGGGAGGCTCCTATATGGGGGGTTGGCTAAGCGACCGTATTCACTACCTCAAGATCATGTTTTGGAGCTTACTGCTCAGTGGTATGCTTTTTCTTTTTCTAATGTACCTTACCGATTTTTGGTCGATGTGTATCATGGTATTTAGCATCAGTGTTATTGCCGATGCCTTTCGACCAGCGAGCATGACGGCGGTGGCAGCTTACAGCTCCCCAGAGAATTTGACGCGGTCGATTTCATTACTCCGCTTGGCCATCAATTTAGGCTTTGCGATTGGTCCAGCCATTGGTGGATGGATGGCTCATTCCTTTGGTTATGCACCATTATTTATTGCAGATGGTTTGACCTGTATGGGGGCAGCTATTTTGTTTAGAATGATCTTTAGTCGACCTGTCCAAAAAGAGCAGGTAAAAGAGGAATTGGTCCCTTCGGAAGAAGAACTTAAGAAAGCCAACTCTCCCTATCAGGATCGGATTTTTCTCATTTTTTTGGTCTTAAATATTATCAATTGCATCGCCTTTTTCCAGTTGATTGGCACCTTACCCATTTACTTTCGGGAAGAATTGCTTTTCAGTGAATTATTGATTGGTGCACTGATGGCGATGAATGGATTGCTGATTGCAGTTGTAGAAATGCCCGTCGTTTATGTCTTAGAAAATCGTTATACCCAATTGAATATAATTGCCTTTGGTGCCTTGTTGATTGGATTGGGCTATTTGGCTTTGACGCTGGGAGGGCTTCCGCTTATACTACTTGCCATTCTATGTATTCTGCTATTGAGCATTGGCGAAATTCTAAACTTTCCCTTTACCAATACCTTTGCGATTGGCCGGTCGCAAAAGCATAATCGAGGGAAGTATATGGGTTTGTATACCAGTTGTTTTTCTATCGCCTTGGTCATCTCCCCAACGGTAGGAATGTATATTGCCGATAGTGTAGGCTTCACTATATTATGGCTTTCAATGGGCTGCCTAAGTCTTTTAGCCACCGCGGGTTTTGGCCTACTTCGCCGTTGGACCTAGACTTTGAGAGATGCGTTAGGAGTTGTAACGCATCTCTTTTTTTGCTATGCAATGGGGCGAGTAGTATCTGTAATCCAATCGCTCCAAGAGCCAGGATAAAGATGGCCAGAAGTTAAATCAGCAATATGTATGGCCAGTAACAAATGACAGGCAGTCACACCAGATCCACAATAAACCACTACTGGTTTTTCTCCCTCTGTATACCCTTCAAAACGCGCCCTCAGTTCTGCTGTCGAACGCCAGCGGCCATCCTCTTGAATATTATCTGCAAAGGGCAAACTCAAAGCTGTAGGAATATGACCCGCGACAGGATCAATTGGCTCCTTTTCCCCGCGATAGCGAGCTGCGGTTCGCGCATCTATCAATTGGAATTGAGCAGTTTGAAGATGCTGCTCAATATCTTGAGCATTAATGAGCTCCTTTTCCAAGCTTGGCCGAATTTCAAATACTTGTGCCTTTGCGAAAGGTACAAG
>JBCBDH010000207.1:0-9457 GCA_038529855.1 Bacteroidota bacterium
GGGCCAAATGCGCGAGCAAGGAACGACTGTAATTGCCCAAACCCGTAAAATTGCGATACAAACGCTTGGCATCATAACCGATTCGCAGTGCTTCCATGATAAAAACCAAAGATAAACATTCTGGACATAGTGCTTCCTTTGATCAGTTTTCTTCTCCTAAAAATTCAGTAACAGCCGTTTCCCAATTCTCTTGGCTATTGAGAAGATAGTTCTGATGACCAGAACGAGGCAGCCAAACTAATTTTTTCTCCGCTGGTAAATTGGCAAATATCGCCTTGGTCTCTTCCTTGGTTACTCTTTGGTCCAAGCTTCCCTGAAGCAATAAAGTAGGCACCTTTAGGGATCGGGCATAGTCTTGAGGATTATGCGAATAGGTATTAAAACCGTTGATGATACTGCCATATAGCATTAGACAGTCAACAAAAGGAAAGCTCGGCACCTTCATGGCTTTAAAACGCTGAATTACCGTTTGGCGCATCCTCCCAAAAGGACATTCCAGAATGACCTTGTCCGCGGGTATCTCTGCTTCTGCATAAGCCCGCATAATTGAAGCAGCTCCCATAGAAGTACCAAAAAGGATAATGGGATCATCTGGAAATTGCTGGCGAGCATAGTCAAAAACTGCCCTTACATCCTTACCTTCCTCATGGCCAATGGTCGTTTGATAACCCGTTGAGCCACCACAGCCTTGAAAATCCACCAATAAGGTACTATAGCCCCATTGATTAAACATCTTTCCATAATTCAACATCCCCGCCTTGCTACCCGCATAACCGTGAAACAGCAGAATAAGCCCTTTATGATCTGCCTGCTTAATCAGCCAGGCTTCCAGCAGTTCCTGGCTTTGTATCGCGATGGTCTGAAAAGGGCTATCTGGTATTTGCTGATTGACTGGTTTGGGATTTTCAACACCCAAAAAAAGAACCTTGAGCTTTTGAGCAAAGGACAATTGCTCTGGTTTGATGCGCTGGCCTTCTGTAGCTGTAAAATGCGTAAAACGATAAGCGTGATTGCAAGCAATGACGTTAAATGCAAGGAATCCAAATAGGAAAAGACGACCTAAGATTTTGCGGAGTTTCTTCATCTGTAGATCACAATTTAAGCGATAGCTGATCTAGAACTTAGTTCTTTGAAATGCGACGATTTTCAATCTAGCTTCCAAAGAACCTGATCGGTATCGACAAAGGCGAATAAACCAAAAGTCTTATTGTAATAATACTTAAAAGTAGGATGGATGACTGTATTAATATCTGCTGAGTACACTTCCGTATAAGTCTCTCCTAACAAATCGATGCTATCGTAGTATTCTTGACTATAGGTTTCCGTGTAGCTCAATGTTCGTGGATTGACAATTACCGATAAATCCACAATATGTATCGAATCATTTTGGCGAAGAATCTGAAGTCGGTCACCTATATTATCTGTAGATTCGGAATGGATATCGGGAATCGTATTTAAGGAGACTCTGAACTCCAAATCTCTATCCACCGCATTTAAAACTAAAATGGCCTGCTCATTTTCAAGACAATACCCGATATATCGACTGCTGTCCATTGGACAAACTTCAAAGGTATTGAGCATGATCCTGGAATTTGAAAAATTCTTGCTTGTAAGTTGAAACTCCATCTGGTCCCCCAACTCATTGCGGTAAAATACTCGATCTCCTGACTCCAAACAATACTGAGATAAAAAAGCCTTACTTTCCGCTTCCAGCGCATGAAAACCAAAAGATTCCATCTGACATATCGATTCGTGGATGTTGTCAAGTGATTCACAATCAGACAAATTGGGGAAGTCAGCAGCGATACCCAAACAATCTACAGCAGGCGCGAGCTGCTCATCATCCTCTTTGTTACAAGCTATCAAGAGCCCTGATAGCAAAAAGGGAAAAAGTTGATTCAATATCGTTCTCATGGCTTTTGTTTTTGTGAATATAGGAAGATCACCCTAATTTTACTGATCCGCTTATTTCTCTTTTCAAAAATATCGTAATTTTCTCAGATGAAAATACTCAAAACCGATCAAATTCGCCAACTCGACCAAGAGACCATCCGCCTAGAACCCATCGCCTCTATCGACCTGATGGAACGCGCCTCCCTTCGCTTCACAGAAAGCTTTATGAAGCTATTTGGAGAAATCGAAAATCCCATCATCCTATTTTGTGGAATTGGTAATAATGGTGGAGACGGCCTCGCTATCGCTCGCTTACTCAGTCAGCGATTTTATCGCGTCGTGGTTTATTGCTGCGAAATTGCTGCGAAAAGAAGCCTTGATGCCCAGCAAAATTTCGATCGACTTCCCAAACGAAATAATATCTCAGTCCTAAATATCCAAGCAGGAGACCCCCTCCCCTCACTAGATCCCAAAGGAATCTTGATTGATGCCCTCTTTGGCTCTGGCCTCAATCGACCAATCGAAGGCTATTGGGCGGATTTGGTGCGTACTCTGAATAAACATCCAGGTCCCATTGTAGCAGTAGATGTTCCCTCAGGACTCATGGCAGACCAACACAGTAGCGGAGTTTCTATCCATGCAGACTATACGATTAGTTTTGAGTTGCCTAAACTAGCCTTTCTATTTCCAGAAAATGCACAGCGAGTGGGCCATTGGAAAAGTATTTCTATTGGCTTGGATCAGAGCACTTTAGCTACAATGTCAAGTTATAACACTTATATTACGATAGCGATAATTAAACAAATTTTAAAACTGCGAAATAAATTTGGGCATAAGGGTAATTTTGGTCATGCTCTATTAATGATGGGTAGTTATGGCAAGGTAGGTGCCGCCATCTTGGCAGCAAGAGCTTGTTTGCGGAGTGGTGCAGGTTTGGTGAGTATTCACGCTCCCCAATGTGCTTATCCTATCTTGCAAAGTACCGTCCCAGAGGCTATGGTCAGTATTGATCCTCATCACTATTATTGTAGTGAAGCCCCAGATCTGGGGCGCTATAAAACCATTGCCATAGGTTGTGGGATGGATACCAAAAGCCACTGTCAAAGTGCGCTTGAGCAGGTATTGGCGAAAGCAGAAGTACCACTGGTCTTGGATGCAGATGCACTTAATCTACTAGCGGCTCATCCAGAACTCCAAAACCAAATCCCTAAGAACAGCATTCTTACGCCTCATCCAAAGGAGTTTGAGCGCCTGTTTGGTCCCAGCGCCAATGATTTCGAAAGAAACCAATTACAGCGAACTAAAGCCCAGGAATTAGAAGTTTATCTTATATTAAAAGGAGCGCACACTTGTATTGCCAGTCCTGATGGCCATTGCTATTTTAACTCAAGTGGTAATCCAGGAATGGCAACGGGAGGTAGTGGCGATGTACTGACAGGTATCCTAGCTGGTTTACTCGCCCAAGGCTATAGCTCCTTGGATGCGGCCTTGCTTGGTGTCTATATCCACGGTCTTTCTGGCGATTTGGCGATTGAGCATTGGGTAAGCGAAGAAGCGCTCTTGGCTAGTGACTTAATTGATCACTTGGGCAGAGCTTATGGAAAAATTAGATCAACAACCGTATAAAAACAAACAATCGAATGAAACCTAAAGTGATGGTCTTAACTGGCGCAGGAATTAGTGCCGAAAGTGGGATAAAAACTTTTAGAGATGCTGATGGGCTATGGGAAGGTCACGACGTCATGACCGTAGCCTCGCCAGAAGGATGGGTCAGAAATAAGGAATTGGTCTTAGATTTTTACAACCAGCGCCGCCGCCAGTTGCACGATGTCGAACCCAATGCCGCCCATAAGGCATTGGTAGACTTGGAAAAAGACTACGACGTGCACATCATCACGCAAAATGTAGATGACTTACACGAAAGAGCAGGTAGCCAACAGGTCATTCATCTACATGGAGAGTTGCGCAAGGTAAGAAGCATTGTTCATCACGAACTCATCTACGAATGGCCAGGGGATTTGAATATTGGCGATACTTGTGAGCGAGGAACGCAGTTGCGCCCGCACATTGTCTGGTTTGGTGAAATGGTCCCTATGCTGGAACGAGCAGCTCAGTTGATGACTGAAGCGGAAAAAGTACTGATCATTGGTACTTCTATGCAGGTCTACCCAGCAGCTGGTTTGGTTGGCTATGCACCGCCATTCTGCCCAGTCTATTACATTGATCCAAGACCTGCCAGCTCCTATGAACTACAGCGCTCCAAGCGGCTTGAAGTCATAGCAGAAGTAGCCACCAAGGGCGTACGCCAGGTGGTTGATCAGTTGCGAAGTGAGGTTTAATTAGTAGTGATAATAAGCAGAGATGATTCGCTCGATGCGAAGGGGGTGATGGCTAAGGTTAGCCAACGGAATTTTTTGATACAATTGAGGGCCATCCAATAGTAGAAAATAACTTACTTTTCGATTTTGCTGTTCCTTTCGGACAGCGATGGACTCAATTTCCTCCCATTTAATCAAATCGGCTTTTTGTAGACGGATTCCTTTGTCGGTAATGCGCAGATAGACATCTGAATCCACCATTTTTCTTGCTTCCTGAAAAAACCACCAAAGCCCTATACAAAGCGCAAAGATACCAACGGCATAATTGGCTTTGTAGATCAGCAAAGCGCCAAAAGCAGCTAGGACAAGATAACTCCACATCGGCCATTTGGAATGGCGAATGATGGTAGGACGGAGTACATCTGCCTCTTTCTCCACCCTTTGAAAAGAGGGCGTTTCAGCGGCGGAAGCCATACGAGGATGCTGTTCTGCTCCAGCATATTCCATGCGTTCTAGCATAAGGTATACTTACAGCAATTAAATAATTTATATAACCGTTCCATCATACCCTGTTCGGTTGTTGTACCTCAACTGAGCAAGGTGAGTAAGTAGTTTAGCCGTATCTATTTGGGATAAATCAGTTGGTTTAGAAAGTTTGGCAGCCTGCTTTTCTGCGGTTTCTACCACGGCTACCTACTAAACCATTATCTAAGAAGTTATAGGAGATGGTAATCCCTCCCATAAAATACCAATCTTTATTATTGGGGTCTCCTCGTCCATCACCATCAACCTTGGGTTCTTCTGAGCGATTGCTGAGGATGACCGCCAATTCGCCACTTTGAGCAAGCAGTTCTTCCGAATCGACATAAGTCGTACTGACATCATCGAGATAATCGGTAAAGGTCAAGCGGAAACCAAGTTCAAGTCCCAAATTCCAACGATCATTGATGGCGTATTTGGCCCCTGCACCCAAAGGCACAGCAATGGTCGTAAGACGATAGGGATCGCGTTCTGGATAACTATCTAAATACTGCCCCTCTGTCCCCAAAGGTTGAAGCTCCACCCATCGACCATCGTAAAAAGCCTCTGGACTAAATCTAAACATAGCTACCCCTCCAAATACATAGGGAGAAAATGGCAATTCCAGTGCATAGGGCTGATAGCCTAATATATTGTACTCAACGGTCAGTCCAAACTCTAGTATGTTAGAGCGGAAGCTCAAATTGCGCAATTGCTGACTGGTATTTTTGGCATTGGCATCTTCACCAGAGATTTTACCGTGATAGACATTGAATTTTGCCGCAAAATAATTATTGAAATTGTAGCGGAGAAATCCGCCAAATGCGGCATTGGTTTCTTGAAAAGAATCCCAGAAGGATTTGGGCGCTAAATCGCCTCCATAGTTGGAAATCCCAGCCATCGCTCCTAGTTCCAAATGCTGGGCTTGCGCCATAAAGGGAAGGAATAGCATTAAAATCCAAGAAAAACGCCTCATTATTGTCCAATATTTAATTTTGTAAATGCGTACCTAGTCACGAATATAAGCTTTTCTCACGAAGCATTCAGCCTATACAATGATAATTCGTGACAATCTAGTATTTCCAATGCTCTGTTTGTAGACTTTTTTTGACACTTTGGGTGTCAGCAGCTCGTTCTTGGTCTATTTCATCAGACAAAGAAACATATTTCGTACCCAAATCGTTATAATAATCTTATTTTTGCGCAATAAGATATGGGCTGGATAGTCCATTCAAGTTTTTGATCATTAAATTAAACCTTTCTAATGAAAATCAGATTATTGCTTTCTTTAGTTCTGATCGCCTGTGTCTCTTTAGTATATGGACAGGATAAGGCACCAGAGAATTGGTTCCTACTCGATCCTTCCACGGACAATATGCCTGGACTCAGCATCGATAAGACTTATAATGAGTTATTAAAAGGCAAAGATGCCCAACCCGTTATCGTTGCAGTTATTGATTCTGGTGTCGATTATTTACACGAAGATCTCAAAGACGTAATGTGGGTCAACCAGGATGAGATTCCCGATAATGGAATCGACGATGATAAAAACGGTTATGTCGACGATATTCACGGATGGAATTTCATCGGTGGCAAAGATGGAAGAAATATCCACCACGATGCATTGGAAGTAAGCCGCTTGGCAGCCAAATATGGTAAGAAATACGAAAATGCAGACGTAAGCAAATTGTCAAAAAAAGATAAGAAGGAATACGAGAAGTACCAGGATATCAAAAAAGTGATTGCAGAAAAGAGGGAAGAAGTCATGCAGCAATCTATGGGCGTTACGATGTTCTCCCAGTCTTTTGAAGCCGTTAGAAAGTTCTTAAAGAAGGATAAATTCACTGCCGAAGACCTCAAGGCAATTGAAACCGACAATGAAGAGATCAATAATGCAGTGAGTATGATTCAAGCTGTTCTCGACCGAGGAGCTAGCCTGGAAGACCTCGAAGGCCAACTCTCAGAGGCTAATGAGTATTTCGAAAATCAACTCAAGCACTACTACAACCCTGAATTTGACCCAAGAGCAGAGATTGTAAAAGACAATTACGCTGATCTCTATGAGCGCGACTATGGAAATAATAATGTAAAGGGCCCTGATGCCAACCACGGGACGCACGTTGCTGGAATCATTGCCGCTAGCCGTGACAATGATTTGGGCATGCAAGGAATCGCCAATAATGTATTAATTATGTCTGTCCGTTGTGTCCCTGATGGCGATGAGCGCGATAAAGATGTAGCCAATGCCATCATTTACGCGGTTGATAATGGCGCCTCTATCATCAATATGAGCTTTGGTAAGAGCTATGCCTGGAATAAGGATGTGGTAGATAAAGCGGTAAGATATGCGATGAAGAAGGATGTTTTACTCGTCCATGCAGCGGGAAATGATGGTAAAGACAATGATAACACCAATAACTTCCCTAACGATAAATTCCGCAAGAAAAAATTATTCAAGCCCAAATACGCAAAGAACTGGATCGAAGTTGGGGCGCTCCACTGGAAAGGTGGTGAGGAGCTACCAGCGAGCTTCTCTAATTACGGCAAGGAGAATGTCGATATTTTCGCCCCTGGTGTAGCCATCTACTCTACCGTTACCGAAAATGAGTATGACAGCTATCCTGGTACAAGTATGGCCTCTCCTATGGTTGCAGGAGTAGCTGCTTTGATTCGCTCTTACTGCCCTACCCTTACTGCTCAGCAAGTAAAGGAGGTGATTCTCTCTTCAGCCGTGAAGCAAAACCAGCAGGTGGTAAAGCCAGGATCTGATGATAAAGTAGCGATGAGCGAGCTATCTAGGACCGGCGGTACACTAAGCGCTTACACAGCCGTGAAGAAAGCACTAAGTACTAAAGGGAAGAAAAAAGTAAAGAAAAAGTCCACCCAAAAGGCGGTAAAACCTTAGAAATAAGGCAGAAAGAACAAGAGAAAATCCGTTTGCATCTCAAGAGGTGCAGACGGATTTTTTGTTACGCACCGCTTTAAACTCTTTTTACACCATGCTTGTTTAGTCCTTATATAAAAATTACATTTGCAAAAATTTTATAACCTAGCAATAATTAATGGCGACTGTAAAATTCACTTTTGAGGATGAAGAGCTAACACCCGTAACGGTTAATAATGCCGAATCGGGCTATTCTATCCTCGAAATCGCTGAGGACAATGGTGTACACCTCAATCACAATTGCGGGGGTGTATGTGCTTGCAGTACCTGTCATGTCTACATAGAAGATGGAGAAGACTATCTCGAAGAAATCTCCGATAAAGAAGAGGATTTCATCGATCGGGCCATCAATCCAAGGCTAGAATCCCGTTTGGGTTGCCAATCGGTCATTTTAGAGGATGATGCGGTCGTAGAAGTATTGATTCCCGATCAAAAGCAAATCATTGGTCACGAGCATTAATATCCAAAATCACACCCTTAAACTATCTTTCTTATGCCTTTTGAAGAAATTGATGATCTCCCGATTTATTGGAAGGATCACGAAGACATCGCCATGAAGCTCTACGATCGCTTTGGCGATGAATTCACCGAAAGCAAAATCTATCGCATCCGCTTTACTGAGTTACTAGAGTGGATTATGGAAATCCCTAGCTTTGAGGATGAAAAAGAAAACTGTAATGAAGGGCATCTAGAGCAAATACAGGCCAAGTGGGTATACGAATGGCGAGACAATCAATAGGATATGAATTACCTGGAAAAGTTTCGCGATATAAAAACCTTCATTTTTGATGTGGATGGTGTATTGACCGATAGCAGCCTCTATCTCCTTGAAAATGGCCATATGCTCCGCAAGATGAATACCCGCGATGGCTATGCGATCAAAAGAGCCCTTCAAGAGGCTTATCGCGTGGCGATTATTACAGGTGGTCAGTCTAGCGGTGTCATCCAAAGATTACGAAAATTGGGGATCGTCGATATTTATTCGGGTATCTCTGATAAAAAGGATGCTCTTGACGAATATCTTTATACCTATGACATCGACGCTGGCGAGGTACTCTATATGGGCGATGATATGCCAGATTATGAGGTGATGCGACAGGTTGGCTTACCCGCTTGCCCCACAGATGCCGCCCATGAAATCGTGGCGATTAGTCAATATATTTCCCCCGTAAAAGGTGGTCATGGATGTGTGCGCGATGTCATCGAAAGAACCATGCGTATTCAATCCTGCTGGCTGACCTCGCAGCAAAATCCCCAACTTAGCGCACCCAATAATTCAGAACTTCCTTCCTAATGGCTTGGCTGCGTCTGATTCGCTTCCCCAATTTACTGATTGTTGCCCTCACCCAAGTTCTTTTGCACCAAAGTGTATTGGTTCCTATTCTTCAGGCACAGGGAGCGCCTATTACCCTGGCTCCGCTCCACCTGACCCTTTTGATTGTAGGCACGATGCTCGCCGCCGCCAGTGGTTACGTCATCAATGATTTGATTGACTACGAAATAGACCGTATCAACAAGCCCAAGCGCGTATTGATTGGTACAAAAATTCCTTTTTCCACCGCCAGGTTGTTCTTTGCCCTGCTTCATTTGCTGGGTTTTGCCATCAGTAGCTATCTGGCTTTTCATATCCAAAAGCCCTACGCCATTGCCTTTTATCCCTTAGCGGCCTTTGCCCTTTGGGCCTATTCGCAAAGACTCAAACAGATGACCTTGGTAGGTAATGTCGTAGTTTCGCTATTCTGTGCAGGTGTCGCAGGAATTTTATTGTTTGCGGAGCGGGAAG
>JBCBDH010000208.1:0-9418 GCA_038529855.1 Bacteroidota bacterium
TAAAGGCTCACCCGTGAAGAAGTTTTTTAAACGATTCTTGCTTTGGTCGGGCTTGTTGCTTGGCTTTGTCCTGCTGTTATTGGTGCTGATTGCGGCGCTTTTTGAACAGCAGATTGGCGAAAAAGTGATTCAGGAAGTGAATAAACAGTTGAAGACGGAGCTGAAGGTGGAGGAGGTTAGCCTCTCGCTGCTTTCGGGCTTTCCTAAGGCTTCTGTGAATTTAGATAAGGTCTTGTTAGAGGATGCTTTACAGGGGAATTTGTTGGAGGCCGATCGCTTGGCCTTGCGTTTTGGCCTGTTGAGCTTGTTTGGTTCTGAGATTCAATTGCATGAGGCCTTGATTGAGGATGGGGCCTTGATGATCCATATTAGCCGCAAAGGATTGGCCAATTATAATATCATCAAGAAATCAGAAGAAGGGGTGCAGAAAGCTTCAGTGAAAGAGAAGGAACTGTCGCTCTCGCTGGAAAAGGCACGATTGAGCAATGTGGAGTTGATTTATTTGGATGAACAGGCCGATTTTGCTTTTCGGGCAAAGGTCCAAGAGGCGGATTTATCGGGAGCTTTTTCGGGTAGTGCCTTTCGATTGTCCTGTTTTGCAGATATGCGGTCGAATTTTCTCGATATAGATAAATACCGCTATATCGTTGGGAAAAATCTGGTGTTGAATGCGGAATTAGATGTCGATCTGGAAGAAAACCGCTATACGATGAAGGATGTTGATCTGGCCATTGAGTCAGATGTATTTCAGGTTGATGGGACGATAGAGGCAGGGAAAAAGGCGACGGTCTTGGATTTAGCAGTGACGGCTAAGGACGGGAGTTTGGAATCAGTCATTGATCTTTTACCTGAAGAACAGCTTGCTTATTTTAGCGATTTTAAAAGTACGGGAACCTTCTTTTTTGATGCCAGCATTAAAGGAAAGCTTAGCTCGCGCACTACGCCTAAGATTCTTGTCAATTTTGGCTTGGAGGACGGGCGGATCAGTAGTACCCGTCTCGACGATCCACTCAAAGAGGTCAATTTCAAGGCGAGCTTTACCAATGGTACGCAGCAATCTAACCTGACATCCGTTTTTGAGATCAAGGATTTTAAAGGCTATTTCAATCGAGAATTGATCGAATCGCGGTTGCAAATCTCTAATTTTGCAGCTCCCAAAATTGCTTTTACGGTTGATGGCGTTCTTCCAATGGGGGCGGTATATGGCCTTTTTGATCATCCTGCTATCACAGATGGTTCGGGCGAGGTAGAGGTGAAAAGGTTTTCTCTAAAGGGGCGGCTCAAGGATATGCAAACCCCTAGCCGCATCGGTCGCGTCCGCTCCTCTGGCACCTTGGAATTTGATGATGCCTCCTTGACCATCAATAAAGAAGAAATGGTTGTTGATAAGGGAGAGATCGTCGTGAAGAATAATAGCCTCTTGGTCAATGATGTGAAGTTGGAGGGAGCGGGGAGCGAGATTAATCTCAATGGTAAATTCCTCAATTTGCTTCCCGTGCTATTTGCCGACTCGCTCAATAGCCGAAAAGCAGAGCTGCGGTTTCAAGCCAGCCTTGATGCCCCCAATGTCGATTTTGATCGCCTGATTGCCCTTACCAAAATCCCCATCGACGAAGACCTGACACCCAAAGGCGAAGTCGACTCGCTCAAAGTCGCTCAAACCCTTCAACGCGAACGCATTACCAATTTCCTAAAAGGTACTTTCCAAGCTAAGATCGACGCCTATAACTACAGGCAGATTGAAGGGAAGGACTTTAGTGGAAGTTTTGAATTTGATAATAATGAACTATCCATCAAAGGGCGTACACAGGCAATGGAAGGTAGCTTTAATGTGGATGGACAAGCCTTTTTTGAAGATCGTCCTTATCTAAAGGCCAAGCTAGATTGTGAGGACATCAACGTAAAGGAGTTTTTCCGGCAAGGTGAAAACTTTGGCCAGGAAGTCGTCCAGCATCAGCATATCGATGGAACGCTCAAGGCCCAATTGGCCATTGATGCTTTTTGGGATGAAGAAGGCTATTTCAAGGAGGATAAGCTACATATACTTGGCGATATTAGTATTGATGATGGAGAACTGAAGAATTTCAAACTCCTCTACGATTTTTCTGATTACATCAAACTCAAAGACCTCAAACACATCAAGTTTGTCAATATGCGCAATTGGATGGAGATCAAAAAGGGTAAGATTTACCTGCCTGCCATGTTCCTCCAATCCAATGCCCTCAACCTAACCCTTAGTGGCGAGCATTCTTTTGATAATGATATCAATTATAATATTAAGCTCAATGCTGGACAGGTTTTGTGGAATAAGTTTAAACGATATAATCCCCGCCTAAAGCCACAAGCCTCCAAGAAGAAAGGTTGGTTTAATATCTATTATCGCGTCTTTGGTACTGTGGATAAATACCAGATAAAGTCTGATAAACGCGGTGTAAAGCGCAATTTTGAACGAAGCGACCGCAAGAAGCGGAGTATTCAGGATCAACTGGTTCGGGTTTTTGGCGAAAAAATCGACCTGTCGGATGAACCCAGCGATTGGAAAGATGATATTCCAGAATACGGAGGGGAAGACCCCGATGATGTAGAGTTTTTGGATGATTTGGACACGGGTGGGGAAGAGGATATTGATTACCTAGACGAAGAAGTCATCATCAGCGACCCCGATGAGGAAGTCGAAGCAGAGGATGATGTAGAATACATCGACTGGGGCGATGATGGCTATTAGTATTTAATACAAACATTTTTGGGTTCTGTAAAAAAGCGGAGCGCCTCTAGCCCCCCTTCTCTTCCTACTCCTGAATTTTTTACGCCTCCAAATGGCGTCCTTAAATCGCGTAGCAACCAACAATTTACCCAAACTACCCCAGCCTCCAATTGCTCAGATACCCGATTAGCTTTGCCGATATCGCTGGTCCAGACTGTTGCAGAAAGACCATAAGTGGTACTATTGGCATAGGCAATCACTTCTTCCTCGGTATCAAAGGGGCTAATCGTTACGACCGGGCCAAAGATTTCCTCTTGATTGGTTCGGCAGTCATGTGGCAGGCCCTCAATAATGGCTGGGCGAAGAAAATAACCCGCTTCTAGTTCTCCCTTCATCGCTATTTGCTCCCCGCCACAAAGGATGTGCCCTCCTTCGACCTCCGCCAAAGACAAACAAGCCATTACTTTCTCCAAATGTGCCTTGGAGACAATGGCCCCCAAATCTGTTACGGAAGAAAAGGGGTCGCCTATTTTTAGAAACTGCGTTCTTTTAACCAATTCCTCTTTGAAACGATCATAAATAGGTCGCTCTACATAAATGCGCGAGCCACACAAGCAAATTTGGCCATTATTGGAAAAGGAAGACCGTAAAGTCCCTACCATCATCTGATCAAAATCGCAATCGGCAAAGATGATGTTGGGGTTTTTACCACCCAGTTCTAAAGAAAGCTTTTTAAACATGGGAGCAGCAATCTTTGCAATCCTTCGTCCCGTTTCCGTTCCGCCTGTAAAAGAAATGGCTTTGATCTTGGGATGCTCCACAATGGCCTGCCCCGCCTTTCCTCCAAGACCGTGAACGATATTGAGTACACCCGCTGGCAATCCTGCCTCTATACATGCCTTGGCCAGCATATAAGCCGTCATAGGTGTCACTTCTGAGGGCTTAGCAACAACACAATTCCCCGTAGCCAGGGCTGGCGCGATTTTCCAGCTAAATAGGTACAAGGGTAAATTCCAGGGAGAAATACAGCCTACTATGCCAATGGGCTGGCGGAGGGTGAAATTGACCGCGGTTCCCTCCATCTGGTGAGATTCTGAACTAAAATGAAGGATCGCCGTGGCAAAAAAACGAAAATTTTGATGGGCCCTTGGAATGTCTACACTTGATGACATACTGAGCGGTTTCCCCGCGTCGATACTCTCCGCTCGCGCAAAGCTATCTAGGTTTTGTTCGATGATATCCGCTATGCGCATTAAAATACGAAAACGCTTTTGTGGCCCTGTCTTCGACCACTCTGGAAAGGCCCGCTGTGCTGCCTCTACCGCTTTTTGTACATCATTGGCATCTGAATCGGGGATGTAAGAATAGACCTGGCCCCTTGCTGGGTTGTAATTATCCAGATATTCACCTGAATTGGCGGGGACCAATGCACCATTAATGTAGTTCTTGATGTATTTATCGGAAGTCATGAAGTGCCTGTATTAGGGTTGTGTGAGTAAGTACAGACACTAATGTAATAAGAAATTAGCTCAAAATGAACCGTCAGAAGTCTTGTAGATCACCGCCAACACGGTTTGTCCCACTGCTCTTAGCGGACGTCTGTCAATCACGGACATATTGTCTTTCTGTGTGTGCCAATAATGGCCAAACCCAGTCTCTGTATCTGTTCTGCGATTGATGATGTCGATCATGGGGATACTGGTCATCTGGTTGACAAAATAGTGGTCGTCGATAATGGCTCGGTCGCGTTCATTGACAAAAAAGGCCCCATAGCCCATGCCATTGGCCAATTTCCAAACCTTATTCATAATCTGAGGAGCATACTGCATAGAGGTACCATCCTTACCAAAACGCGCATTTTTAGCCCCTACCATATCCAGCAAGATACCGAATTTGGCTCGATAACCTGGTACATGTGGGTTTTTGCTCCAGTGCTGTGAACCCAAACACCAACTTCTAGGATCGCCTTCGCCGCCACCTTCCCCATGATCTTCTAAATCAAATAAAACAATATCAACCCCCAGATCAATGGGATTTTGTTGTATTTGGCGAGCAATTTCCAATAAAACACCTACACCACTACCTCCGTCATCTGCTCCCAGAATAGGTTTATCTTGGTTAGCAGGGTCGGGGTCATAATCAGCGATATGGCGCGTATCCCAGTGGGCTGCAAGAACGACGCGGTCCTTGTGGTCAGGATTGTACTGTGCAATGATATTGGTACCATTGAGCGTTACCCCTGTATAAGCCTGGGCCTGAAAATCTTGCGCGATGACCTTTGCATCAAAGCCTTTAAACTGGCTGATGAGCCAATCTCGACATTGCCGATGTGCTTCTGAATTGGGAACTCTGTGCCCAAAATCTACCTGACGGGCTACATATTGGTAAGCCGAATCAGCAACAAAGCGCGGAACGCTTACTCTGGCCTTTGGTTTTGGCTTTTCCACTTTGGTTTCTTCTTCAACTGGGGAATCATTGGTACAAAAGATGGCGAATAATAGCATCGAGAGCAAAAGGCCCACTAATGCCCAATTGTATTTTAAAGGAGGAAATTTAGACATGATTTAGTTTTAGTACAAATAGTTGCTATTCTTTGGTCCAGCTCGTACCTTCCTTACCGTCTTTCAACTGGATATTTAAGGCCGTTAGCGTATCTCTTATTTTATCGGATGTTGACCAGTCTTTATTGCTTCGCGCTTCCTGACGGATGTTAATAATTAAATCCATCAAGCCATCTAAGGTACCATTTCCATTTTCACTACCACCACTACCCGTATCGTCTTTTAGACCAAAAATATCATGGATAAAGTGGTGAAAGGTCTTTTGTAATTGACTCAGGGTGCGCACTTGTATATCCGCAAAACGCAGTTGGCCGCCTTTTAGGCCATTAACTTTAGATACCAACTCAAAAATTCTCGATAGGGCCTTTGGACAGTTAAAGTCATCACTCATGTCTGCGTAGACCTGTGCCATCAGTTGGTTAATCTCCTCATCTAATGGACTGCTGCCACTATTACCAGGGTGGCTCATCTTCTGCAATATCTTATTAGCTTCCATCAATCGTCGGTAGCCTTTTTCCGCAGCTTGTAGGGCCTCATCAGTGAGATCGAGGGTACTGCGATAGTGGGTTTGTAGCATGAAAAAGCGGACGACCATTGGGCTGTAGCCTTTGGAGACATGCTTACTCTTTCCAGTAAACAACTCTTCAGGACTGATGGAATTACCATCACTTTTTGACATCTTTCGGCCATTCATTAACAGCATGTTACCATGTAGCCAATATTTAGCTGGAGCACAGCCGCAAGCACCAAAATTTTGCGCCACCTCGTTTTCGTGATGAGGGAATTTTAAGTCATTTCCACCACCGTGGATGTCAAAAGTTTTACCAAGGTATTTGGTACTCATTACGGAGCATTCGAGGTGCCAGCCGGGGAAACCAACTGACCAAGGCGAATTCCAACGCATTAAGTGGCTGGGGTCCGCTTTGATCCAAATGGCAAAATCGGAAGGGTGGTTTTTCTCGCCCTGATTTTTGAGATCATCTCTGGATTCAGCGATCAGATCATCAATTTTTCTGCCTGATAGTTTGCCATATACTTTATTGGATTGGGCAAATTTGATCGTATCGAAATAGACAGATCCATTGCGCTCATAGGCATAGCCATTGTCCAAAATCGTCTTGACCATTTCAATTTGTTCCAAGATATGTCCGGTGGCGCGGGGTTCGATGCTTGGCGGAATGGTATTAAAAATATCCATCATCTGGTGGAAACCATTGGAATAGTGCTGCACCACCTCCATAGGTTCGAGTTGTTCCAAACGAGCCTTTTTAGAAATCTTGTCTTCTGCCTGGCTATCTGCATCTCCCTCTAAATGGCCTACATCTGTAATATTGCGCACATAGCGCACCTTATAACCCAAGTGTGTTAGGTAGCGATAAATAATATCAAAGCTGATAAAGGTGCGGCAGTTGCCAAGGTGTACATCACTGTAAACGGTAGGACCACATACATACATGCCTACACGGTCTTTGTGTATGGGTTGGAATTCTTCTTTTTGTCGGCTGAGGCTATTGTAGAGGTATAGTTTGTTATCCATGCGGCAAAATTACATAAAATCCTAGTTAAGCACTAGTCTGGTTTTTTGGGTGATTGATCATTTGGGAATCCAAAGTTTACTTACAACTGGATAATGATCGGAATAGTTCTTTTTGAGAATAAAATAATCATCTACTCGTATACTGGGATCAACTAGCACATAATCAATGCGCAGAGCGGGAATCTTACCAGCATAGGTCGTACCCAAACCGGCCCCTTTTTCTCTAAAAGCATCCAATAAACCATCGGAAAGCTGTCGATAAGCAAAGGATTGGGGCGTATCGTTCATATCTCCACACAGGATAACTGGATGGGGTGATTTCCGAATATGCTCTGCTACCTGATCTGCTTGCTCACTGCGTTTGGCCGAAGCCTTTTTGATTCGTCTGATCACGCTCCGAATATCGTTCCAAGTTTCTTTTTCCTGCAAATCCCCGGAAGTGATGACCTTATCTGCTACGCCACTTACGCTATTGGATTGTAGGTGCATACTGTATACCCGAAAAGTTTTCCCCTTGATTTGGATATCTGCCCACAGACAGGAGTTATTAGAGGTCTCAAAGGATACAACACCCGTTTCTCCAATGGGATATTTAGACAATATAGCTGTTCCATAGGGATCGCGACGGTGGTAATGGGAAAACTTCATTTTTTCAACCAGCAGTTGAATGTCATATCGATTAGATTCCTGGATACATAGGATATCGGGGCGAGCCGCATTCAGAAAGTCACTGACGGCTTTTACCTTTTTTTGGTGTCGGGCGGCATTGGAATCGTGGACATAGTCAAGGTATTGTATATTATAACTCATCACTCGGATGGTCCGTTCATCCTCCAAACCACTTCCCCCGATCGATAAGCCAATAAATCCCGTAAGATGGCTCCAACCCATCAGGATACAGGCCAAAGAAAACAGGAAATAGCGCTTTCTCATCGACAACCAAGTGAAGACAAACAAGGTATTGAGTAGTAACAACCAGGGATAGGCAATGCCTACAAATGAGAAAGGCCAGCAAATCTCTGGCCGTACATAGGGAGAAAGGTATGCCGCGAAGGTCACTAGAATCAAAAGGACGTTAAGCCATCTAAGCGAATTTTTGAGACGTTGCACAGCTCAGGGAGTAGAAGATGATGATAATCAGTTTTTGCTGGCATTAAAGAGAAATTCCTTTTCCTCACTGCTCAGACTTTCATATCCGTTCTTTTTGATCTTATCGAGGATGGCATCTAACTGCTCCTGATGCGAAAGATCGACTTCGGTATCGGAAACAGCATAGGCACCACCGCGTTTTGCCTTATCCTTATTGCGATAAACAACACGGGGCCGACGCGCTTTGCGACTTCCAGATCTTAAACGCTCAAAAAAGCTATTGATTTTATCGAATAGGCGATTAACTGGGGCCGACCAGTCATTGCCTTCCTGCAACTGACGGACAAAGACCCAACCAAAGAAGGCACCACCTAAATGCGCAAAATGGCCACCAGTATTGGCATCATTAGCAATACCGATCATATCTAGAAAGAGCAATACCGCTACAATGTACTTCAAGCGAACATCACCAATAAACAAAAGCCGCATGATGTAATCTGGCGATATGGTCGCCGAAGCCACCACAATAGCCATTACTGCCCCTGAGGCACCCAGCGCAAAGCGATCACCCGCAATACCATAAGAAAGAACATTGGCGGTCAAAATGAAAACCAGTCCACCTACCAAGCCACCTAATAGATAAAGCGGTAAAATCCGGTGATTCCCAATAAAATCACCCACAATTCGCCCAAACCAGTAGAGAAAAAGCATATTCCAGAGGATGTGCCAAAAGCCTTCATGGAGAAACATATTGGTAAGCAAAGCCCAGGGATGGGTCAGATTATGCCACATACTGGATGAAATACAGAAAAAGTGCAATACATCGGAGTAGTACTGCAGCTCTCCAAAGCCACTAAAGCCTCGGAGCAATATTTTAATGAGATTTATCAGGACGAAAAAAGAGACATTGATAATGATGAGTCGAGTCACCATATTACCAGTGCTAAATTCCCTTTTGAGATCATCCCACATCGATTTCAGCATGTATCTGCTTTTTATCTTGTTGATTGATATCCTATCGGACCAAGTCTGAATCTTGCTCCAAATTTAAACACTTGAGTATTATATATCAAGTATAAAGCCAGGATCAAATTTGAACGCCACTCAGCCAATTATGTTGTCATCAAATTGCGTTCCGACTCTATCGCTAAAGCTTACTACCAAATTTGCGCCAGTACAAGATCATCAGGAAGCCAAATAAAGCCCCTCCTAAGTGAGCAAAGTGAGCGATGTTGTCCCAGGAAAACTGATTAAGTCCCAAATACAGTTCAGCAACCATAAGTATTGGGATAAAGTACTTGGCTTTGATGGGAATCGGTAAAAAGATCAACATCAATTCTGTATTGGGAAACATCATCCCAAAAGCCAGTAGTAGACCGTAAATTGCACCAGAGGCTCCCACCGTCGGAATGCCCATCTTAAAGGTACGGTACTCACCCATCAGCGATATTGCTTGGTCCTTGACCAGCATATTTCCATCATCCAAAGCTCAATTACGAATACCGAGATGAGGTTCAGCGCGTAAAG
>JBCBDH010000209.1:0-9399 GCA_038529855.1 Bacteroidota bacterium
TTCCATTCCGATTACTATTTCTCGCCTTTCGTAGCTTAGTAGCTACGTCGACGATCTGCTATAAGCCGACCTATCAGGTCATGTGCTTAAGTATTGATTCTCTATTAAATTTCAAATACCTAAACCTGAAGCAATGAAAAAAAATAGCTTACTCCTTTTAAACACTTTTCTAACTGCTTTCACGCTTTTAGCTTTATGCCCGCTGTCTGTTGCACAATCCAACTGTAGCCCTCCTACCGCCAATATTAATCTGGATGTCAATAATGCCAATGCTGCTTTGACCAATGCTGGAAGTATCTGGTGGAATAATGAAAATGGCAGCTACTTCTTTCCAAATGATGGAAGCACCAATCCATTCTTGGCGACCTCTTCTATCTTCGCTGGGGGCTTCTGGATTGCAGGAGTTGATCCAGCAGGAAATTTAAAATTGGCCGCTCAAAGCTACGGCCTTGGTAGCGGATTAACAGATTATTTTCCAGGTCCCTTAGATGATGTAGGTCTTACGACGACAAACGATTGCAATAATTACGACCGTTTCTGGCGGGTGACTGAGCAAGATATCAACGATTTTATCAGCGATTTCCAGGATAATGGAATGCTTGACGACCCTATCCCTACCTCTATATTGGCCTGGCCAGGAAATGGAAGTACCAATTCAATGAGTACCAATGGCTTCGAAATTCCTAACCGCAGCGTTGGTATGGCCCCTTTCTTTGATAATGATGGAAATGGTATTTACAATCCAGAAAACGGAGACTATCCAGAAATCAAAGGTGCAACAGAGGGAGTTTGGTGGGTATTTAATGATGCTGGAAATATTCATACGCAAACTAGTGGCGATAATCTACAATTTGAAATCCAAGCCTTGGCTTATGCTTATGTAAGTCAAGAAACAGCGATTAATAACACCACTTTCTATGACTTCAAAATAATTAATCGTGCAGTAGAAAGTCTGGATAGTACCTTTATTGGTTTCTGGGTTGATCCAGATTTGGGCTGTTTCACGGATGATTATGTAGGTTGCGATCCTTCACGTAACCTGGCTTATGTTTACAATACAGATGCTATTGATGGGGATTCAGGTTGTAGCTGTACAGGAGGCGTTCCCACTTATTGTGAAGAAATTCCCGTTATGGGAATCAAAGTATTGGATGGCGTTTTAGATATTGACCCTCAAAATGGTCCACAGAATCTAGGGATGAGTAATTTTGGTTACTATAATAATGCAGGTTTGGGCTCCTCGCCTCCTGGAACTGTTGACCCTGCGACACCATCAGAAATTTATAACTACCTAAGTGGCTCTTGGAAGGATGGGACTAGGATGACAAAGGGAGGAACTGGATATAACCCAGGAAGCACTGATTTTACCAATTATGCCTTTCCAGACTCCCCTAATGATCCAGATGGTTGGTCGATGTGTTCAGAAGGTTTGCCCACTTCTGACCGCCGCTTTATTCTGAGTTCTGGTCCTTATGAAAGTCTTCCAGGGAATATACAATCGGTCAGTATTGCCGTTATCATGGTCGAAGATGTTACCCACCCCTGCCCTGATCTGACTCCCTTATTTGATGCCAGTGATATCGTTCAGGACTTTTTTGATGATAATAATATTATGACCAATACCGAGGACTTGACCATCCGTCAGGGACTAAAAGTCTTCCCCAACCCAATGGAAGCATATGCGACGATCGCACTAGAACAAATTGGTCAAGAAATCAAAAACCTAAAATTATTTACCGTAGATGGGCGTTTAATTAGGGAGCACAGCAACATCAACCAGCAACAATTCCAACTCTACAGAGAAGGATTGAGCAAAGGCATGTATCTTTACCAAGTACAAACCAATGATCAGCAGTATTTTAATGGAAAAATACTGATTCAATAAAGATTTATTTTGCATCCTTTACAGACCCAACTGTCCACAGTGATGGTTGGGTCTTTGCGTTGGGATATAAAATAGAAATGCAAAAATTAAGTAAAATGTTTTAGCATAATCACTTCTCGCTCGGTGAGATGGCGAAAGCGACCACGCGGTAGGTCCTTTTTGGTCAATCCTGCATAATAGGTCCGATCTAGTTTTTTGACCTGATAGCCAAAATGTTCAAACAGCCGTCGGACAATCCGATTTTTCCCCATGTGGATTTCTACCCCTACTTCCATTTGATCGCTGTCTTTGACGTAATCCACTTTATCTACAATGGCTTTTCCGTCTTCTAGCATCAAACCATCAGCAATTTGTCGGATATGGCTTTGTTTGACGGGTTGGTCGAGTACGACATGGTAAAACTTGGTCACACCTTCACTGGGATGAGAGAGCTTGCGAGCGAGGGTGCCATCATTGGTCAGCAGTAGAAGGCCAGTGGTTGCTCGGTCCAAACGTCCTACGGGATAGATGCGTTCTTGGACAGCATCACCGATAATATCCATCACCGTTGTACGCCCTCGATCATCACTAACGGTCGTCACCGTATTTTTGGGCTTATTAAGAAGAATGTATACTTTTTGAGTTTCTGGCTCGATGGTCTTTCCCTTAAATTGTACGACATCTCCTCTTTGCACCCGATGACCGATTTCCCGTACAACTTCCCCATTGACCTTAACCAAGCCCTGCACAATCAAATCTCCTGCCTTTCTTCGAGAGGCAATCCCACAGTGAGCCACATACTTATTGAGCCGTACCCCCTCCTCTCCTTCACCAAACAAATCTTCTGGTGAGACGGGGGGAGCTGCTTTAGGTATGAAAAAACGCCCAAAGCGCCGACCGCCTAAAAGGGAATATCTTCATCATTCATCCGCGAGGAGCGGGTAATCACATTAGGAGGTGCATTATTGAAGGCGGCTCCCTCATCTGTCAGCTCATTAAAATTCGGATCTTCCAAATCACTGAATTTGGCAAACTGATCTGTAAACTTCAACTTCACCGTTTTCAAGGCCCCATTTCTGTGCTTGGCAACGATAATTTCGGCAACGCCTTTGAGAGATTGACCTTCTTCATCTTCTAATATCTGGTAATATTCAGGACGATAGATGAAGGAGACAATGTCCGCATCCTGTTCAATCGCACCGCTGTTATGAATGATGAAATCATTCGCAACAAAATTGTGATGATCCTGAACATGCAGATCATAAGTCATTTCTTTTCCAATATGCTTAATCGATTTGATCTTCTCCCATTTGATGTCACTATTGGCTAAGTGCTTGAGCTCCTCTGCCTCCAATACCCTTGCGATACGCTCCATACGAGCTCTTGATAAATTACTCTTATATAGTGTAGAACCACAATATTGTTTATTGATTGCCGCTTGGAGGGAACGTTCTGTAAAGCCTTTTTCCTTCCTTGGCGCAATCCCCCAAAGTTGGGCAGCACATTTTGCTACAATATCCAAAGATGCTTCCTCTTGGCTGGTGTAGTGAATAGGTTGCCTTTCAACATAGCAACCGTCACCAATCATATGCGCAAGTAGGCTAATTTCTTGGTCCTTTAGATCGCTTTCTTGACCTGGTCCTTTGATCTGACGCCCCGTAGCAACATAATCTCCTTCCTTTAGATCAACTAGCTGTTGCCAGCCATCAACCGTATAAAAAGGATGATTCAAACTAGCTCGAATGGTATGCCCAGATTGCGTTTCTACTTCAAAAACTTCTTTTTCACCCGTTTCCCAAACATCCAGACAAGTAGCTTCCTGCAGTTTGAGTTCTTCATTCATTGCTAGGACGGAAAAACCACTTTGTCCTAGCAGTTCATCCACTCGCTTGTAGATTCCTTTGTCAGCTAGATAAATTAAGGTATCGCCCGTGATGCATTCGCGAAGATCCGAAAGCTGCGGCCGCTTCGTCCCTCCCCTCGTCTCCACCGCACGACTCAGCTGCGACAGTGCAATCACTGGAACACTCAGTTCCTTCGCTAGCCCCTTCAAAGCACGAGAGATCGAACTAATCTCCTGTTCGCGGTTGCCTTTTGAGTTTTCGCCGCCACCAGTCATCAACTGCAAATAGTCGATGATAACCAACTGGATATCGTGTTGCATTTTGAGGCGACGGCATTTGGCTCGAAGTTCAAAGACATTAATCCCTGGGGTGTCGTCGATATAGATGGGGACTTCGCTCATCTTTTCAATGGCACTTTGCAATTGTTGCCATTCATAATCCTCCAACTGGCCATTGCGAAGCTTACTACCAGAAATCTCTGCTTCCAGAGAAATCAATCGCTGGACCAATTGAAGATTGGACATTTCCAGAGAGAAAAAGGCGACTCCTTTGCTAAAATCCATGGCGGCATTGCGAGCCAAAGCGAGGGTAAAGGAGGTTTTACCCATACCAGGGCGAGCCGCTACAATGATCAAATCTGAAGATTGCCAACCAGAAGTCAGACGATCCAGTTCGATAAAACCCGTTGGAACACCCGTAAGGCCCTCTTCCTTTTGAGCCAATTCTTCCAATTGTTTCAAAGCACGACTGGCCAAAGCGCCCATACTTTCATAACCGCGACTCAGGTTTTGCTGTGTAATGGCAAATAGCCCTTGCTCTGCTTGATCCAGCAGGTCAAAAACATCGGTCGTATCCTCGTAGGCATCGCGAATGATATTGGTAGATACTGAAATAAGTTCGCGTTGGATGTGCTTTTGAGAGATGATACGGGCGTGGTATTCGATATTTGCAGAAGAAGTTACTCGATTGGTGAGCTCTACGAGATAATAGGGGCCACCTACCGCTTCGAGGTCACCACCTTTGCGCAATTCTTCTGTCACCGTCAATAAATCCACTGGCTGTGTTTTTTCAAACAGGCGAAGCATGGCTTTAAAGATCATCTGGTGAGCATCGGAATAGAAGCTTTCCGCTCGGAGAATATCCAATACGATGGGTAGGGCATCCTTATCGAGCATAATGGCTCCAAGGACGGCCTCTTCCAGTGGTAGTGCTTGCGGTTGCACCTTCCCAAAAACGTAACTTGACAAATCGCTTCCCTTCTTCTTTCCGCGATAGTTTTTGATTTGCTTGATTGGACTATTAGAATCAGGCATAGTGTAGTAATGGTTTCAATACATGAACAGGATCGCCTCCATGTGTGTAGTTCTCTTCATAGTTTAGCCTAGTAAAGCTACGAGCTTTTTCGGTGGAATTAGAATCCATGCTATACAGCGACTTATCCACAAATGTGGATAAGTAATCTAAAAATTGTGGAAAACTTGTTGATCTTTTTCGAAACTCACTAATGACCAGATCATTTTGCCTTATCTATCAGGAGATAGGAATGTTCAAAAGATATTACATTTTTATTTCAGCAATATGAAATAGATCATGCTGACTTAAGTCTTTGACACAGCAAAGAAACGATTTCCACAAAAACAATTTAAACAAATAATTTAGGAAAAACAATTAAATAAACAAATAGTTGTCAGTGAGCTAAAAATCACTCAAGCGCTGTCGGACATCCTCAATCGTCTCTTGCTGAAGCTCAATTTGTTTGCGGGCGCCATCCTGCTCCTGTTCATTGACAACAATATTTTCCTCCGCTTTGCGAATACGTTCCTTGGCATTTTCGATATCGCGATGATAGCGATCATTGTCGCGTTCCAGCTTCTTAAGGCTAGATTTGAGTTTCTTGAGCTTTTTTTCTTCAGCCTCTAGCTCCATCTTGGTTTGTTCCTTGGCCACAAAAAGGGCAAATCGCATCAATAGCTTTTCTCCTTCCGTATAGCGATCTGGATGTTCCGCAGAAGAAAGGAAGGCCCCTCCCATGTCAACCCACAGAATCAATTCAACATCGTCGCCTAGCTCTGCAGCTCTGGCATATAAATCAACCGTATTGGAGCCACCAATATCAACAATATCCGCATCATCAGTAAACCATTCGTCCGCCTTCTTATTTCTTCGGGTTTTGCCACCGTAGGGTTTGATGTACTTTTTCCACAGTTTTTCTACAAACTTCTCCTCCATATCGGGGAGTTCGAGAATCATGGCATTCTTTATTCCCTGGCTCATTGATTTATCATCTTCCGTAATCTGGGCAGAAGCAGCAGGAGCTATCAGGAGCAATAGTAGCGAAATAAGCAGTATCTGTGTCTTCATAAGAATACTTTATTTATATTTAGAGGAAACATTTATATTATATGGACGTTCTTTTTTCGAAAAGTAACTCGTAGCACCACACTTCGATATAACAGAGATTCCGTTCATTTACTTGATTTTGAACGTTTGGCAGCCCTAAAACTGTTTCTAAATTTAAGTTTTCCAACATAAAAAAAAGTTAAAAAGCCATTTTTTGCATAATTTTTGGAAGGTATATTTGCATTCCAGATTAGAAAAGCAACTGATAATGAAACGATTAAACATACTACTCGTACTCGCCTGCCTGCTCTTATCGGTCTCGGCCTTTGGCCAAAGCAAACGCGTAAAGAAAGCCAATGAGTTCTATAAGCTCAATAAATACTCTGAAGCCATCCCTCTTTACGAAAAGGAGTTGAGTAAAAAACACAACCTGGGTATCAAAACCCGCCTGGCTAATTGCTATCGCCTTACCAATCAAATGGATAAGGCGGAAAGCCTTTATGCAGAGATCGTTCAGGATGAAAAGGCAAAGGATATCGCCTTTTATTACTATGGGGAGACCCTAATGAGTAATGAAAAGTACGATCAGGCCCGCGATTGGTTTCTTGAATACAGCAAGCGAAGACCTGATGATGAAAATGGCCCTTTTATGGTTCAATCCTGTGAACAGGTCCGTTTTATTCAACCTATGTTTCAAGGAATTCGAGTAAAAAACTTTACCCAAAATACAGACTTTGATGACACCGCTCCTGTCTTTTACCGCGATGCCATCATCTTTTCTTCTGACCGCAATCAAGGCACCAAATTACTCAAGCAAAAATCGGGTTGGACAGGTCGAGATTTTGTTAAACTCTATCAGAGTACACAAAATGCTGATGGCACCTTTGAACCAGCCAAGTCCTTCTCCAATAGAATTAACGAACTCAATAAAAATACAGGTCCCATTACTTTTAATCAAAAAGGTGATTTGGCGGTATTTACCCGAAATAGTAAGAATGCTAATCAAAGGGATATTTACCCCATGCAGCTCTTTAGTGCAGAGACCAACGATGGCAAAAAGTGGCGCAATATCGAGCCGCTCCCTTTCTGCCGCCTGAGCGCTAACTTTATGCACCCTGCCCTTTCTCCAGATGGCAATACTCTTTATTTTGTATCAGATAAAGGCCGCGGAGAAGGTGGAACAGATATTTACGTCAGTACACGCACCCAAAAAGGTTGGAGTAAAGCGCAAAACCTTGGCCCCATCATCAATACCAGAGCCAATGAAGGGTTTCCTTTTGTCAGCCCAGATGGAAAGCTATTTTTCTGTTCCAAAGGACATATCGGTTTTGGAGGTTTTGATATTTTTTACACCGAAAAAGATGAAGCAGGCAATTGGATCCAACCCGTCAATGCTGGTAAACCCATCAATAGCTCTTATGACGACATCTCTATTTTTATTTATCCCGACGGGACAAAAGGGATGTTTACTTCTGCTCGTGAAGGAGGTGACGATGATATTTACTTTTTCCAACCTAAAGAACAGGAAGAAGAAACAGAAATGGCCTTTTTAGTCATGTCTGAAAACAATCAACCCATCAAAATAGAGGAGATGCCCACTAATGAGGTTAATGAAATAGAAGAAAATAGCAACGAGCCTGATTCAATAGAAGAAACCATGGACCAAAGTCCGCCAAAAGAGATAGGAGTAGGCAACATTGCAGATAATGAAAATAAAGGAGATGAAGTGAAGGTTAAGGGAACATCTACCCTAGCCGATGCCACAGAAAATAAACCAAAGCCTACGGAGACGCTTCCTGAAGAAGACTTAAATACAGATTTAGCCATTGCCGAAAACGAAGAGGAATTTATCGCCGAAAACGAAGAAAATTCGCTTGGGGACTTAACCCCAACGGCATACACTGATCCACCTGCTAACAATACTAGCCCCAGTACATCCATCAGTCCAATGGAACCAGAAGTGAGCGAGGAGCGGCTAGTTGATCAGGAGGTGTATAATACTAATACGATTATCGACGAGCCAGAAATGGAGACAGTGACCTCTAATGATGTAAATACTGATTTAAACGACGTTCCTATCGTTGAAGAGACACTTGTACCTTCTACCAGCGAGGAAACACCTTCGCCAATGCCTGCATTAGAGGAAGATATCGCCAATACTACTTTTCCTGATGAGGAAGTACTGGAAGAAAGCACTAGCCCTCCAAATATAGAAGAAGAAGTACTGGAAGAGATGAGTCCCAGCAATACAGAGACAGAAACGGTCTATTCTGAATCATTTGAAGAAGAGACTACCCCTAGTCTGCAAGAAGCCACAGTCCCTGTGGAGTATGCTCCTGTAATTGAATCAAGGGATGTTTCCCCTAGCCAAATTGATCAAAATGGCGAAATCATCACTTCAAAAGAGAATAAGACCTTAGAGAATGGTTGGAATCAAAGCCCAGAGGCGCAGCCGACTTTTGTCGAAGAGGTCTTGCCAATGGAAGCAGATAAGCGCGCTCCAATACCTAGCGAAGCTCCATTGACCATTAATACCTATCAGGATTTGGAATATGCCATGTCGCAAAACAGGCTATCGCTGGGCCAATCCTTCAAGCTGCCCAATATCCAATTTCCGTTCAATCAGTTTGATTATCAAATCAATTCCAATATTCAAGATGCCTTAAGCAGTTTAATTGGTATTCTAAAAACCTATCCCGATTTGCGAATTGAGGTAGGGGCCTATACTGAAAGCTATGGCGAAGATAAGGTCAACATGGCGCTCTCTCGCTATCGTGCAGAGGCCATTGTTTCTTATATCACAGCGCAGGGAGTTGACCAAGGTCGTCTATCTTCCAGAGGCTATGGAGAAAGCAAACCGCTTAACCATTGCCAAAACGGCGTTCTCTGCACGAGAGCGCAGCACCTAGAAAATCAAAGAGTAGAAATAAAGGTATTGGGACTATAAAAGCGCGGCACCATACACCCCCGCACTATCTCCCAATCGGGGTTTTAGAAAAGAGGTTTCTAAGGAGTGGTTGAAAATGTGTTTTTCCACTTCCCAGACACCATCGCTATACAGCAGATCAATATTTCCCAACCCACCACCTAAAATGATGGCATCGGGGTCGATAACATTAATGACGGAAGCCATCGCCTTTCCAAAGTAGTGGATGAGGCGATTTACTGTTTTTTGAGCCACTACATCCTTACCTTCACGATATTTCTTAATGATATTTTTCAGAGAAAGCTTTACACCAGAAACGGACTCATAGTATCTTTCCAGTGCAGGGCCAGATAATATCGTTAAGGTAAGGATGTAGTGGCTCAAAAAACAGTAAATCGCCTCATCCACTACTTTGGAAAGGCGAT